>JBDTIP010000219.1:0-3899 GCA_039936295.1 Gemmatimonadaceae bacterium | reverse complement strand
ATCGCGCCGGCAACGAAGTACGGCGGGAACACCGTCGTGTGCCAGCCCGGCACGTCTGACATCGCAAAGTCGAATGACACCACTGAGTGCACAGACAGCACCAGCGGAGTCGAGAAGGCGGCCAGGAACAGATAAGCGCGCGTGAAATGGCGCCACTCACGATCGGTGTTTCGCCAACCCAGCGCCAACTGCGCGAACAGTCGCTTCCGAACGGGGTTCTTCTCCCGATCGCGAAGCACCGCAAAGTCGGGAATGAGGCCGATGTAAAGGAACGTTGCCGAGATGGTGAGATACGTCAGAATCGCGAATACGTCCCAGACGAGCGGACTCTTCATCTGCGGCCAGATGTAGCGCCAGTTTGGATACGGGATGAGCCAGAAGAACTTCCACGGCCGGCCGAGGTGCAGAATCGGGAACAGGCCCGCCGTCATGACTGCAAAGACCGTCATTGCCTCGGCGCAACGGTAGATCGTCGTGCGGAAGCCGGCGCGGAACAGATACAGAATCGCGGAGATCAGCGTACCTGCGTGCCCGATACCAACCCAGAACACGAAGGTGACGATGTAGACGCCCCACATGACCGGCGGATTGTAGCCCGCCACTCCAAGGCCGCTGTAAATCTGATAGGCCCAGGCGCATGCGCCGATAACCAGGAACAGTATCGCCGTCCCGAGGCCGATGAACCACTGTCCCGTAGGATGCAGCGTGCCGACGATCTCGTTGTCTACCTGCTCGTAGTCCCTTACGGCGGGCAGGCGAACGTCAGCGCTCGGAATGTTCGGCCGGCGAAGCAGCTCGACGTCCGTAACCGGTTGCGTGGTAGTTGCCATCCGCGCGCCCCTACGCGTGCGCCGGCGCAGTCGCCGGCACCGGGTGATTGACTTTCTTCAAGTAGACTACCGCGGTGAATGTGTTTAGCTCTTCGAATACGTGGTACGCGCGCTCGTCCTTGATCAGCCGCGTAACCGACCATGAGTCATCGGCGGCGTCGCCGAATGTGATCGCCCGCGACGGACACGCTTCCGCGCATGCGGTCGTAAATTCGTCAGGACGCACCGGCCTGTTTTCCAGCTTGGCGCGATGCTCGGCGCTGCGAATTCGCTGCACGCACATGGAGCACTTCTCCATGACGCCCTTGCCGCGAACTGTAACGTCTGGATTGAGCTGCCAGTTAAGCGGCTCAGGGAACGCATACTGTGGACGGTGCGGCTCGCCGTAACCAAACCAGTTGAAGTAGCGAACTTTGTAGGGACAGTTATTGGAGCAGTACCTGGTGCCAACGCAACGGTTGTACACCTGAACGTTAAGTCCATCGGGCGCATGGTACGTCGCGTACACCGGGCAAACTGGTTCGCACGGTGCATTGCCGCAATGCTGGCACATCATTGGAATGAAGCGCGTTTCAAAATCGGCGCTTCCGTCTTCCCCGCCCTCGTAATAGCGCTCGAGCCGGATCCACGCCATCTCGCGGCTACGCGTGATGTTGGCACCGAAGCCGGTGCGATCTGGCATCACCGTGCCGACCTGCCATTCCGCGCCAACGGTGGGGATGTTGTTCTCGGCGTAACACGCAGTTACGCACGCCGCGCAACCAGTGCAGCGGGCAAGATCGACTGTCATCGCCCAACGCCGCTTGGCCATGTTGCTCCAATGATTGGGATTGTACATCCCGATATCCTTGGAGGCCGGATCGCCAAAGTCACCCTGCGCATCGTTTGCAACTGGTGAGCGAAGTCCCGGCAGGAATTCGTGCGACGCATCACCGGCCAGATGTTCTTCTTCCGGCTCTGCATGCTTTTCACCGCCGCCAAGCTCACTCGCCGGTATTGCGCGTGCGATATCGCGAAGATGCTGGCGCGCCGATCCTTCGGTGGTCGCGAGCAGTATACTGCCGCCCGCTTTCACGACCGTCGCTTTGGTGCTGACCAGCGCGATTCCGCCCGCGCCGTTCGATGCCATCGGCAATACATCGTACGCATTCTCGCCGGACTTGGCGTATCTACCGGCATTGACGTGTCCACGACCGGTTGCAATCGCAACTGTATCCTGGCGAATGCCCAGATAGAGATAGACTGGAGCCGTGAGCTTACCGGCGCTGGTCGAGACGGTGGCCAGATCGCTGTTGTCGAGGCCCAGTTTCAATGCCGTGAGCGGGTGCATCTCGATGACGGTCTGCCATGTGATCTTGGTGACCGGGTCGGGAAGCTCCTGCAGCCACGGCTTGTTGGCGCCGCGGCCGTCGCCGAGTGCCGGGTGATGATATAGGTAGAGGAACATGTCGCCGCTGGTCGACGCGATGTCCGGAGCGGGCGTTTCTGCCGGCGTAGCGACTTTGGTAGTACGAGCGAGGACGCTGCCGGCGACGACCGCCTTGGGGAGTGCCGCGGCCATCGCCGCGGCGCCACCGGGCATGCGCGCGATGAGCCACGTGCGGTAACTGTCCACCGCGTACTTGGCCGCGTTGGCGGGATCACCCTTGGCCACGCGAATGAGCACGTCGGAGGTGGCGAGCGAATCGAACACAGGATCCATCGCCGGCTGTTGCAGTGCCAGCGTTCCCTTGAGCGGCTCGGAGTCTCCCCACTGTTCCAGCGAGTGGTGATCCGGAAGAATCAGGTCACACATCTCGCTCGTGTCGTTGATGATGCTCGAGAACGAAACCTTGAACGGCACCTTCGCGAACGCCTGCGCGAAGCCGCTGCTCCTGGGCATCGAGTACACCGGATTGGTGCCGCGAACCATGACGAGCGGTACGGCGCCCGAATTCATGCGCCCTACCAGCGCAGTGAGCACGGATGCGGGCGCGATACCCTCGTAGCCAAGCAGCGCCTGATCCGGCCGTATGGTGGTACCGACCGCGCCACCGGAGTGATTGAGTGCAGCCACGGTCGTGAACAGGTCCGCGGAATTAGCGACATGGCCGCCTGCCAGGACGAGTGCGGGCCGCGCCGTGCGGTACTCATCCACAACGGACTGTAGCCGGGTTGCATCGACACCGCTCGCCTGCGCCGCCTGTGCAACCGGCATCGCGCCAGACAGTGCGCGGGCGATGGATGCTTCCGTGCCAGGCTTGCAGTCGATCCAGGTATCCGCATTGAGGCCTGTGAGCGATCGGCGCGCTCCGACGTAAACGAGTCTCGGTGCGCCGGCCAGCTTGGCACGGGCATCGGCCCAGTCCAACTGCTGCGACACCGAAGCGCCCCAGCCATCAAGGAAATCCGCGCCGAAGGATACTATGAGCGACGCCGCGTTGAAGTCGAAGTGCGGCCACGCAACCCCGTATGCCGCCGTATGCGCGGCGATCGCAGCTGTATCGACGCTCGAGTCGTAGCTGATATGCGGACCCATTCCAAAGTCCGCGAGCCACTGATCGAGGAACGCCGGAAACGAGCCGGACTCGTGCTGGTTGATGAACGTCGCACCGGACGCGCCGCGGGAGCGAGTCTCACCGAGCTTCTGAGAGAAGAGCGTGAGCGCATCGGACCACTTTGCCGCGACGAGCTTGCCGTTCTTGCGAATCATCGGCGAGCGATAGCGGTCCGGGTTGTACAGCGCCTGAAGTTCCGCCTGCCCGGTCGCGCAGAGCGCGCCACGGTTCACCGGATGATCCGGATTGCCTTCCAGCTTCAACACACGTCCGTCGCGCGTCGCGGCGATCACGCCACATCCCGCGACACATCCACGGCAGGTCGTCGCGTAGTACGTCGAAACACCTGGGACCGTGTTGTCGGGCGAATTGAGATAAGGGATGATCTTTTCGACGGGATCTGACTCGCAGCCGATGCTTGCGGCCAGAACTGCGCCGCCGCCAACGACTTTAAGAAAATCGCGACGCTTGATTCCCTTTGATTCTGTTTCCGTGCTCACGTCAGTGGTCATGCGCGGCTCAGTAGTGACAG
>JBDTIP010000218.1:0-16078 GCA_039936295.1 Gemmatimonadaceae bacterium | reverse complement strand
AAGGCACAGAGCTGCACTAGCGAGAACTGAGCGCCGAGGCATTCTAGCCAGCGTGCTGATAGATGAACTCGCCAACATCGAGGTCGCGCTTAACTCGTTTCCCGTCGCGATCACCAGACGCCGGTTCCGGCAGCTCCCCGACACACCGGTGCTCGATCGCATGCTTTCGATCGCAGACGCGTTCGATGCGGAGACAGTTATTACGCTACTAAGCGTACGCGAGATGTTTCGCGCGCACCGCCGCGTTTCAAAAGACTGTCACTCACTGTTTCGGAAATATCGGCGCCAACCGGAGTCCCAGCAGCGTACCGACTCCGAGCAGCATCTTCTTGACGTCGTCGCGGGCGCGACTCAGACGGCGGCCACTGTGCAGCAGAAAGCTGTAGAAGCACTTCTACATGTAGGAGGTATCGCAACCTCCGCCGATTACGAAACCGCGACTCGTCGCTACACCTCCGGCGCGGTGGAGGAGACGCTGCGGTGGACCGCGATCCATCCCGCCGCCAGCGTTCAGGCCATGCAGGATCCGAAGGAGCACCTGCAGATTCCGGCGCTTGGTGACGAGGTTTCGAGGCCGGAGTAATGTGGCTGGGCACTCGCGTTTCTTGCTACACGAGTCGAACGATCGAACTACGACTAATCGTGTGAAATGCCCACCGGATTGTAGAACGTTCCAGGTCAGCGGTGTACTATGAAGAGCGTCTCGATCGTCACACCTCTGACGGAAACCCTCCCGGCACCGCGCTACTAGTGGTGGCGGCCCGTCGACCGCGCTCCAGGACCGTGCATGGCCTCAGGTAAGCTTCTAAAACTGCTCCCAACTGTACTGATAGCTGCGACTGCATTCGTGTACGTCGTATCGAACGTTCGTTCGGTATACCCGGCTTCAATCACAGCTGGAGATCTTGCACGCCCCGGTGCGATGCTGACTTCGGGATCCGCCGGAAGAATTGGTTCCGTTATCGGATCCACGGTTTCGGGCGGAGTGGGTCTGGTTGCTCACCACACCGAGATTGAAGCGAATACGGAGAATGCTCTCGGTACGCTGGCGACCAACGTGAGACCGCTCAGTCATCCAAACGCCCTCCGTGACGCGTTCGAGAGCTATTTCGCGTTCAAGACGGCACATCCCGCGGATGTCCGCAAGCCGTTCCTGTACTTCGTTGATTACGGCCTGTCGAGCTCCACGCCGCGCGGCTACGTGTTCAACATGGACAAGCTCTCGATTGTCGATGGACCGTTCATGGTTGCCCACGGTCGTGGATCGGCGCCGACCGCGTCCGGCGTCCCCACTCGCTTCTCCAACGCGTTCGGTGCCGCGACGACCTCGCTCGGGCTGTACGTCGCCCAGAGCTTGTACTCGTTTACCGGTCATTCCGACGGCCGCACGTACCATTCGGTGGGTCTGAGGCTTGATGGCGTGTCCGACGGATTCAACGACAACGCGCTCTCCCGAGGCGTGGTCGCGCATGGCGCGCCATACGTCACCTCCACCCGCGCAGGGCGGAGTGAGGGATGCCCGGCCATGGAAACCACTCGCGCCAAACGGCTGCTTCCCAAGCTGGCCAATGGTGGTCTGGTCTTTCTGTTCGCCCCCGACAGCAACTGGATGACCCGCGACCCGTGGCTGATCGCCGGCTGAGCCGACGTAAACCTGCAGCACGAACAGCGAACCACGAACCGGACCGGCCAAACCGGCACGCGCCGGCTGAGTCCCACCCTCATTAGCGCTTAAGCGATGCGTCGCGCCGTGGCCCCTCACTGACCGGTCGGGGGTCCCGAACTGCTAGCGCAAGCCACGCGGACGTTGTAGCGTTGAGTTCAACCGCAGACACCGGACGCACCATGAAAAGCCTCGTCGCTGGATCGCTGCTAGCGCTCACCGCCGCTCCCGGAATGGCTCAGACTTCTTCGCACCCCTTCAATGCGCACGACCTGGTCATGATGGACAGGGTCTCCGATCCGCAAATTTCCGCCGACGGCAGCCGCGTGGTTTTCAATGTGCGAACGACCGACTACGCCGCCAACAAGGGAATGACCAGCCTCTGGCTTTTCGATCTCAAAAGGGCCGGAGCGTCACCACGCCGACTCACCGCTCCCGCACTTGGCGCTGCGACTGCCCGGTTCTCTCCGGACGGAAAGACCATCTACTATCTCGCCGCAGCATCGGGTGTATCACAGCTCTGGTCGATGCCTGCAGTTGGCGGCGCTGCGAAACTAATCACTCACGTACCAGTCGACATCGACAACTACCGTATTTCGCCAGATGGACGCCACGTGTTGTTCTCGGCCCAAGTATTCGCCGAATGCAAAACGCTTGCGTGTACCGCCGCGCGTCTGGAAGCGACAAAGAACGACAAGGCCACCGGGAGAGTGTATGACCGCCTCTTTATCCGTCACTGGGACACGTGGTCCGACGGACGTCGCTCACAGCTTTTCATAACACCGATCGGCTCAGCTGCGGAGCCGTTGCATCTCACGCTCGGAATCGATGGAGACGTGCCGTCCAAACCTTTCGGCGATGAGAGCGAGTACAGTTTCTCACCAGATGGAAGGATGGTGTATTTCGATGTACGTATCGCCGGCAAGACCGAGGCGTGGTCGACCAATTTTGACATTTACTCGGTGCCGGTTGATCGTTCATCGGAGCCACGGAATCTCACCGTCAATAATCTCGCGTGGGATGCTACGCCGGTGGCATCCGCAGATGGCAAGACGCTGTACTACCTGGCGATGAAGACACCAGGCTTTGAGTCCGATCGCTTTGGCATCATGGCTATGGACCTTGCGACCGGTGCAAAGCGCGAACTCGATCCACAATGGGATAGGTCCGCGGGTGGCCTGACACTGTCCGATGATGGAAAGACGCTGTACACGACTGTTGACGACGAAGGCATGCACGCGCTCTATGCGGTGGACATTGCAACCGGAAAGCCGACCAAGTTGCTGAGCGGCGGAACGGTAACAGGTTTCGCGGTCGCCGGTAACCGGATCATCGCTGCACGACAGGACTTCAAGCATCCAACGGATCTTTACGCCCTCGATGCCAGTGGCGCAGGCCTGACTCAGTTGACGCACTTCAACGCCGATCGACTGCGCGATATCCGGTTTGGCGACGCCGAGTTTTTCAGCTATGTCGGCGCGAAGGGCGACACTGTCCAGGGATACGTCATGAAGCCCGTGGACTACAAGCCCGGCAAAAAGTATCCAGTCGCCTTCATGATACATGGCGGTCCTCAGGGTGCATGGAATGAAGATTTTCACTATAGATGGAATCCAGAGACATACGCAGGCGCAGGTTTCGCGGTAGTTGCGATAAACCCGCATGGGTCGACCGGTTACGGTCAGTCATTCACGAACGAGATCTCGGGTGACTGGGGCGGCGCACCGCTCGAAGATCTCAAAAAGGGCTGGGCGGCCGCGCTTGAACGTTATTCTTTCCTGGACGGCAATGAAGCGTGTGCACTCGGCGCCAGTTACGGCGGCTACATGGTGTACTGGATGGCGGGAGTGTGGAACACGCCGTGGAAGTGCATGGTCGATCACGATGGGGTGTTCGACACGCGCATGATGGCGTATTCGACTGAGGAGCTCTGGTTCGTTGAACACGAGAACGGCGGCACGCAGTACGATCAGCCGGCGAATTACGAGCAGTTCAATCCATTGAATCACGTAAGCGAATGGCGCGTACCGATGCTTATCATTCACAGCGGCCATGATTTCCGCATCCCGGACAGCCAGGGAATCGGCGCATTTACCGCACTTCAGCGCCGCGGTATTCCAAGCAAGTTGCTGTACTTCCCCGACGAGAGCCACTGGGTGCAGAAGCCACACAATAGCATCTTGTGGCACGACACCGTTCTCAGCTGGATGAAGCAGTGGACCAGCGGGAAGCCGAGCAAGGAGTGAGTGGTGTGCGCGCCGCCTCATTGCTACTGTTGACGACGGTCAACGCACTGTTCATCTCAGCGTGCAGCCCGGCACAGGGCGACACTGCGCCGGCTTACGAAGTAACCGCAACGTTTCCCCACGATTCTTCCGCTTACACGCAGGGTCTTCTCTCTGCTGACGGAATTCTCTTCGAGAGTACTGGGCTGAACGGCCAGTCCAGCGTGCGTCGAGTCGAGATCCGGACTGGGCGCGTCCTGGCGTCCCGACCGCTCGCCGGGAATCGATTTGGGGAAGGACTGGCGCTACTGAATGGGCTCTTGTATCAGCTCACATGGAAAGCCGGCGTTGCGTACACGTACGACGCGGTCACGCTTGCTCCGCGCGATTCGTTCAATTATCCGGGACAAGGATGGGGGCTCGCAACGGACCGCAAGTCGCTCATTATGAGCGACGGATCCGATTCACTTCGCTTTCTCTCGCCAGAGACATTCAAGGTCGAACGGGTAGTTCATGTACGTGATAATGGTGCGCCGCTGTACCAGCTCAACGAACTGGAGTACCTGAACGGTGAAGTTCTGGCCAATGTCTACGAATCGAACTGGGTGCTCCGGATCGATCCGGTGACAGGCAACGTACGCCAGACGATCGACTTTTCCGATCTGTATCGTGACCGCCCCCCGTACGCGGAAGTCATGAACGGGATCGCGATTGCTCCCGACGGAAAGCAACTCCTCCTCACGGGGAAATACTGGCCCGTGATGTTCGAGGTGAGACTCCTCCAGCCCGTGTCGCACCATTGAGCACTGGACACAATATTCGATGCCAGGTGTTCTATATTACGGTTGTGTTTGGTACTTCCAATGAGACATCCACATCTCCATGACGGACCGTAAATACAACGAGGAAGAAGTCGCGGCGATATTTCGCGCGGCTACGGAGAAGTCCGAATCCCGCGCACTGACCGGTGATCGCTCTGGTGGACTTACGCTCACCGATCTTCACGACATCGCGCGCGAAGTCGGAATTTCTTCCGATGCGGTTACTCGGGCTGCTCAGTCGCTCGCTACTGGAAGTGCAACCTCACCACGGACGTTCCTTGGTATCCCGATCGCGGTATCACGCACAGTAAACCTGGATCGTAACCTGACTGACAACGAGTGGGAGCTGCTGGTCGTTCAGCTTCGGGAGGTGTTTCGTGCACGTGGCACGATTCGCGTTCAGGGGTCGCTTCGCCAGTGGAGTAACGGGAATCTGCACGCGTTGCTCGAGCCGACTCCCTCCGGATATCAGTTGCGGTTAGGCACATCCAAAGGCAATGTGAGGGCATCTGTTTTAGTAGGAGCCGTGGCCCTCGGCATGGCGGGGTTCGTCGGATTGATGGGTGTCTTGTATGGCACTTATGTAAACTCCCTCCCCGGCGTACTAATACTCGCCGCCGGTGGTGCCGTGTGCATGGGAAATAGTGTTCTCCGCGTTCCGAAATGGGCTCGGTTACGGCAACAGCAGATGGACGACATCGCCCAGAATCTGCTGCAGTCGACACGGGATACAGATCCGCTCCGCTGAACGCATAGTCGTTGGCGGCCAATACCAGCGTGTGATTTACTGGCGCCGCGGGCACCGGCATCGATGAAATCGGGACTGCCGGATGGTACGGCGTACCAGCTGCAATGGCGATT
The DNA here is from genome assembly GCA_039936295.1 of Gemmatimonadaceae bacterium. Classification (GTDB taxonomy): domain Bacteria; phylum Gemmatimonadota; class Gemmatimonadetes; order Gemmatimonadales; family Gemmatimonadaceae; genus Fen-1247. The sequence continues at coordinate 10,508 of JBDTIP010000218.1, read as the reverse complement.
CCCACTATGAGCAGAATCAAGGCAGCGCCGCTGCGTATTTGGTCCTCTTTAGGAGTTTGGCGGGCGCCAACAGGCGAGAACGGCGCGATGCAGTCCAAGATGCGCGCGCAAGTACGTGCAAGCGAACGGTCTCAGCTTTCGGTAAGGACAGCGCCATCAGGCCGGGGGCAAAAGATCTCGACGAACATCCGGGCGCGCCCCGGGAACCGACGAAACGGCAGCGACCCCTCGACACCGGAGCAAAGTAACCGCATACTCTGGCGTCTTCGAGCGGCAACTAATTATCACTGGAGATCGCTGTGGCGCCTCAGAAAGTCTGCATCATCGGCGGCGGAGTCGCGGGTGTTGGGCTATGGTGGACGTTGGCTCAACCAAATCAGCCAGGGGCTGAGTGGGACGTCACGATCATCCACGATGGAGCTGAATTCGGGGGGCATGCCCTGACCGTTCCGGTCCAACACAACGGCGGCACGACGCTCGTGGACACGGGAGTGCAATTCTTCATCCCACTGTTCTACCCAAACATCGATGCACTCATCGCTCGACCGGAGATATCGCCGCAGGTTCCCGTTGTGCCGTACGATAGCCTCAAGGTCGCTTGTGGATTCCCGCGTCTACTTGGATCGGCACAGAACTGGGGGAACTTCGCGGATTATCAGACCGGCGAGAATTTCGCGATGTTCACGCCCACAATGATGAGCGACGCGAAGCGCTTCCAGATGTTCATTGACGATGCTCTTCTGGAGGGTTGGGGTTCAAAGACGCTCGCGGATTACTTCGCAACCCTCACAATCCCCTACGAGAATCAGGCGGACTTCCTCAATTACTTTTTGTTTCCGTACCTCAGCATAATCAATGGCTACGGCGCAGCGCTGGACGACCAGGTTACGTTTGACGACCTGGTGCCACTCTTCGCCAATTTGCCTGGCGTATTCCCGGGTCTTGGCTCGTTTACGCAACCCGGCTCGGGCTATTCTCGATTCGCAAACGGCGCATCGTCACTTGTAGGTACATTGGCCGCACGCGCTCAACAGATGAAACCAGGCTCAGCCTGGATGAATAGCACCGTAATCAGTGTCGCTGCATCGCCAACTCTGCCAGGACCTGTCACGGTCACATGGACCAGCGGAAAGGGCCCCGTAATGAGCGGACAGTTCGATAAGGTGGTCATTACCACGGATATGCTCACCGCCGCTGGCCTACTGAACAACAGCGCAAACTCCACGCTCTGGTCGAGTCTGTACTCGAAATACCTCAGTCTAAAGGAATGGCCGTTGCTTCCGGGCAAATGCTACATACACACCGACGTCGACATGTTGTCACCCGATCTCCGTCAGCAGGAAGAGTCGTTGCAATTCACCGCGTACTACGCACCACAAACTCAGTCGCCGTTCTATACGATGTTCAAGACGTACACAACGTACCTGCAGGCGAACATCCACAACACGCCGGAGTCGCAGGGTCTCTACCTCACGATGTACGGTTACATACCGGATCCGACCAAAGGAGATAAGGTTCCGGCACCGGACAAGGTGGTTTTTGAAGAAGTATGGCAACATGGGATGTGGTTACCCACCTTCATGTTGCAGGCGAAGCAGAATCTGCACATGGCGCAGGGGAAGGGCGCGCAGCTCAGCTATCCGGGTCAACTCGATACCGGAATATATTTTGCCGGTAACAATACGACCGCGGATTCTCTGGAACACGCCTTCATCTCCGGAGAAGTGATCGCCAACTATGCGTTCGACGCCAGCTATCCGCTCGCTGGTCTGCACCTTCGAGACGTCGCAGCCTTCGCGATGTATGATCTATTCTACAACGAGTTCATGTTCCCGAAGAGTGGTATTTCAGCGCGGCTGTCGCATCTGCGACAGGCCATTCCAAAACCCTCACTGTAGGCCAATGCTGTTCCTTTCGGATGAACACTTTGCGGCAGCGAATGCCGCTTTCCTCGCAGATGCAGAGTTACAACGCGATCTGCCCGGAGTGTCGCTGACAATTGTGTACTTCGTATCCGACGCACCTGGAGGCGATTTTCTTTATCACATAAAAATCGCCGATGGCAACGTCTCCATGGCAAAAGGAGAGTTGTCTGACCGTGACGCCGAGGTCCGCAGCAGTTACGAGACTGCGGCCAAAATGTCACGCGGTGAGGTCGCGAATCAGACGGCCGTGATGATGGGAAAGGTCCGCATCAAGGGTGGAATGATGACTCTTCTGAAGCATCAGGGTTTGCTGAACAGGGTGCAGGCAATTTCGTCCGGACTTGCCGACAGTTACTGAGCTTCCGATCGGTTGAGCGTTGGTCAGCCGAGGAGGCTTCTCACGTCAGACATCGTGAGAGAACGTCCGTGTTGCGCTTGCTCGCTCACACGCTCCGGCGAAAGTGCATTTCGCACCGCGGTCCACGCTTCGCTTCTGAGCGAATGCGACCACCAGATGCCAGCGAAGCCAAGTCGGGTTTCAAGCGCGTCCATCGCCGCGAGAATCAGCGCGGCGTCATCCTCGCGGCCAGCGCGTATCCAGTGCTGCGCGATGACAGTTGCAGCAATCGCGCGGAATGACGGCATGATCTCAGTCTCTCCCTCGATCATCAGCCCCTCGCGAGCATGCAGGAGGGATCGCGCCGGATCCGAAGTACATAGTCCCGCCGCCGATGTAACCAGCGCCGCAATCGTCACTTGCGGCATCGCGCGCCCCGCCAGCTCAATGGCACTGTCGAATTCCGGCTCGGACTCATCCATGCGCCCTTCTAGCATGTGCACAGTGCCGATAAGCATGTGCGACGCCGCTACAAAGAGATCCAACCCGAATCCCTCTGCCATCTCGAGACTTTGCCGCGCATGGGCAAGCGCATCGCCCGGGCTCAACTTCGCAATGGATGTGAGCACACGTGTGCGAAGACACACGGTCATGAACTCATCGTCCTCGGTGAGTTGAGATTGTCCTGATTCGCACAGCGCAATACAGTCTTCAGGCCGACCGTCCATTTCCGCGACGGTTGCACCCACGTAGAAGAAATAGGGAGTCAGTGCAATAGCCTCCGCCTCCGCCAGGTCACGCGCGCGATCCAGCAACATGATCGCGTGGGTGGCAAAGCCAAGCGTCGAGAAGAACGCTGCTGCTTCGACCAGCGTCGACAAGCGGACATCAAGATCGATTTCGTCGAGCACAGCAACCAGCTCATCATAGCGCTGCCGACCGGCGCCCGGCGCTCCTATCGCCCAGAACACGTCGAGCGTATTTACGAGCCGCGCCTTTTGCGTGTGTCGCCCTTTCTGGCCAAGCCTGTCCATTGCTGCATTTAGATTATCAATGTCAGAAAACAAGGCGGCTGAAGCTCTCCGGGCGTCTGCAAGCCGAATTCGATCACCGAGTGACTGCGCCTGGGTCGAGTAAAAACGGACGTGCCCATCTACCATCGCATCCGTTTCGCCGGCATCGTCAAGACGGCGGGACGCAAACTCTCGAACTGTATCCATCATTCGGAATCGTGTCACCCCCGCCATCGCCGTGGCAGACACGAGAGACTTGTCCACCAGACGATCGAGCAGGTCGACCACATCGAACGATTCGATTCCGTCGCCACTGCAAACGCGCTCAGCCGCCGGAAGGTCGAACGATCCGACGAAAACCGAAAGGCGATTCAGTAGCCGCCGCTCCTGTTCACTCAACAGATCATACGACCATCCTACGGTCGCTTCGAGCGTCTGATGGCGGGCGGCGCGGCGATCGGTCGCCTTGAGTATGCTGAACTGCTTGTTCACTCTGTCGAGTATTTCGCCTGGAGTGAGAGACCGCACTCGTGCCGCCGCAAGTTCGATCGCCAGCGGCAGATAATCGAGCCGGCGACAAAGCGTCGCAACAACGCTCCGATCTGTCGATGTCCCGGCACTCGTCTGCAACGCACGTTCCTCGAATAATGCGACAGCCGCGGCTTCATCCAGCCCTTCCACGCGAAGCACATATTCACCGTAAACCCCGAGCGGAGAACGAGTCGTCGCAAGAAACCGTACTCGCGGCGCCGCGGCTGCGAGCTCCTCGACGAGTGACGCCACCGACTCCGTCAATCGTTCGCAATTATCGAGGATGAGTAGTACCTCACTGTCACGCAGCGTTGCGATAATCGTAAGCAAGAGACTCTCACTCGCATGTTCTCGGATACCGAGAGCGCGCGCGACGGAAGGCATCACCTCACTCCCACCGGTCAATCCCGCCAGATCTACGAACCATACACCGTCGGCAAAACCGCTCAACACATCCACGCCGAGTTGCTGCGCAAGTCTGGTCTTTCCCACGCCACCGAAACCCGCAAGCGTGATCAAGGAGTTGTCGTGAAGCGCCGCCGTGGCGTGTGCCAGGATATCCTCTCGACCTATGAGACTCGGGAGGCTGCGGGGCAGATTGGTCCGCCGCTCGCCAGAGGATGTGATCGACACCGAGATCGGCATGGCAGGGGCGGGTACCCCCGCCCGCTCGCTCGTCGCCGACGGTCTGATGGCGCGCAAGTCACGTGCGAATTCTGCGCCGTCGGCGTAACGCTGATCCGGGTCCTTCTGAAGCGCTTTCGCGATTACGGCATTTAGAAGTGTCGCGCTACCACCCAATGGCGCCGGATCTGAGCCTCGAATGGCGTGCGCGAGCGCCAACAGGTTCGCACCCGCGAATGGCCGCGTGCGGGCGACCATCTCGTAAAGCACCACGCCTACAGACCAGAGGTCGCTGCGCAGGTCTGGCGTGAACCCAGTCGCCTGCTCCGGCGACATGTAGGCAACGGTGCCGACGATATCCATTCCGTTCGTCTGGGTCATCTGGTGGCCGCCACTCAAAAGAGCCACCCCGAAATCGAGGATCTTGAGCGTGCCATCGGACGTCAGCATGATATTGGCCGGCTTGATATCGCGGTGTACGATGCCAGCCGAATGTGCGCGCGCCAGTCCCGTAAGTAGCTGAAGCGTTATGTCGATGGCCTCATCGACTGGAATCTGTCCGCGGTCGATCCTGTCCATGAGCGTGGCACCGTCGTAGTAGGCCATGACGAGGTAGGTCAGCCCTTCCGGTGTCTCGCTTATGTCGTGGATTGTACAGATGTTGGGATGGTCGAGCGCCGAGACGGTGCGAGCTTCCTTGAGAAAGCGGCGCTGGGCGGTGACATCCTCCGTGAGATCGGCGGCCAGAACCTTGATGGCGACGCGGCGCCCCAGGCGAGTGTCGCGAGCGGCGTAGACGACGGCCATTCCGCCGGCCCCGAGGGCGGACTCTATCTCATATGGCCCCAGACGGGCACCCGGCACGAAAGTGGTCATCAGATAGCAACGGGACGCCGGCCAGGTTGGTGTTCTCGGCGGTACGCTGAATATGCTCCCCGGTCCCGCGTCGCGGCAAGGGATGAGCGCCGGCGATTTGCGCCGGAATTCGCCCTGGGAACGCCGTTGCGAGTGAATCGGGATTGCCGTACTTTGCCGTACTTTGCCGTGGCTTCGCAGACCTGCGTCGCGAAGCCCTAATTGGAGAAATTGTACATGCGACGATACGCGCGAACACTCTGTGTCGGAGTCGCCGTGTGGCTGATTTTGGCGCCGCTGAGCGCAGCATCAGCTCAGGGAGGAGCAGCCGCCGGTAAGGTGACCAGCGGTGGTGCGTCGGTACCATCGGTTCAAGTCAGCGCCTTTTCGATCGACTCGGTGCGTGCGGAGACCCGGTCCGACGAGGGCGGTTCATATCGCCTGCCGCTTCCTCCCGGGAGTTACGCGCTTGTTTTCAGGCTCCCGGGGTACGCACCGCTCCGAGTGGGAGGCGTACGCATCGGCACGACCGGCTCGACGACAGTGGACGCGGAAATGGTGCCACTGCACATAGAGTTGACGAGGGTCGTTGTGTCTGTCGGCCGGCACAGCGAGCAGGCGCTCGACGCCGCGGCAGCGGTGAGCGTCGTTGACGAGAGTGCCATCAAGCGGCGCGATGCGACGAGCCCACTGGACTACGTGATGTCGACACCCGGACTGGACGTCGCGGTGCAAGGGCTTCAGGGGCGCCAGGTAGTGGGTCGCGGATTCAACGGCACGTTCGGACCTTCGCTACTCCTGATGTCAGACTACAGGAACGCCGCGCTCCCGTCGATCGGAGCGTCGCTGGGGTACTTTCTGACACCAAACGCGGATGACCTCAGTCGCATCGAGGTGATTCGCGGCCCCGCCTCGGCGCTTTACGGATCCAATGCGGCGGACGGGGTCGTGCACTTCATAACCAAGTCGCCGTTCGACTCACCTGGAACGACCCTCAGCGTCACCGGCGGTGACCGGTCGCTGTTCGAGGGGACGGGGCGATATGCCGCGATTGTGAGCAACAGCCTCGCACTCAAGGTGTCGGGCACCTATTTCCGCGGAAATGAATGGCCTTCTCCGCCGCAGCCATCCGAGATAACGGCCCGCGATCCCATATCGGAGCGCTTCAATAGTGAGTTTCGCGCCGACTACCGCATTGCGGATAACGCCGTCACCGTACTCACGCTGGGAACGAGTGAAGCACTTCGGAACGTCGAGTACACGCCCATCGGCACGTACCAGCTGGACCACTCGCGAGCGGACTTCGCGCAGCTTCGCCTCAGCGACGGCGCGTTGTTCGCGCAGGTGTACGTGAATACCGACAACAGCCCGGCACGCTCGACCGTCAATCTGCAGACGCTGCAGACCGCGACCGATCACTCGAACGTGATAGTTGGCCAGATACAGGACGGATTCGACATCGGCGAGCGGAGCAACATCACGTACGGCCTCGACGTCAAGCGAACGGACCCGCAGACCGATGGTACCGTGGATGGCCGAAACGAGAATAACGATCGAGTCGTCGAGACTGGAATCTTTGCGTACGCGTCTACAAGGCTTGCGTCATGGGTCCAGCTCGTCGGTGCAGCTCGTGGCGACCGCAACAGCCACATCGATGGCGCAGTATTCTCTCCGCGTCTCGCGCTCGTATTCACACCAGCAGACAACCAGCGCATCAGGTTGAGCTACAACAGGGCGTTCTCCTTCCCGACGTCGGGCAATCTCTTTCTCGATGTCGTGGCCGCCAAACTTACGCCGCTTCCGTACACGATCCGCGCGGAAGGCGTTCCGGCGGACGGATTTCAGTTCGCGCAAAACTGTGGCGGACCGTGCATGGTGTCTCCGTTTGCGCCGGGACGGCAACTGCCGCTTGACGGCACTCTCCTCTGGCCCGCTATCGTTCAGTTCCTTCAGGCGTCGGGCATCGACATCTCGGGAATTCCAGCGCCGAATGGCTCCGATGTAAGTACGGTACTTCGGTCGCTCGATATCAGGAGCGGCGCCTTCACTTCCTCTGGCGCTATAGTAGGGAATCTTCCCGGTTTGCGGCCGACGAGCACAAGCTCGTTCGAGGCAGGCTACAAGGGATTGATCGGACAGCGGCTCGTCCTCGACGCCTCGGTTTACACCACTCAGCGCAAGAACTTCATCGCACCACTGTCAGTCATCACACCCAACGTCTTTCTTTCCACAACGTCTCTGGCAGCGTATCTCGGCCGCTACTTGCCAGCGGCGCAGGCAGGAGCGCTCGCGGCTGGAATTGGTGGAATCGACGGCAACCCGAAGGCGCCTGGAATTCCGCTCGCAACCGTGGGGCCGGTCGGACCGCTTGGCGGAAGTGACATCCTCCTCTCGTACCGCAACGTCGGTAACGTTCAGCTCTGGGGTACCGACATCGCGGCGGATTACGCCGCGTCCGAGCATTATTCGTTGTCCGGATCGTATTCGTGGGTGAGCAACAATTACTTCCCAGCGGGTGGACCTGGTGAGATTGACATATCCACCAACTCACCCCGGTCGAAAGCTCTGCTCTCCGGCCGGTTCCTCAACGGTGCGGATGACGCGTCGCTGGAGCTGCGTGGGCGTTATGTCGGTGGCTTCCACATGGTTGACGGCGTCTGGAATGGATACGTCCGTCCGTTTACAGTCGGCGACATCGAAGTCGGCGCGACAATCCCAGGTGCGCCAAATGCAAGACTTACACTGACGGTGCAGAACTTCGCAAACACACCGCACGAAGAGTTCTTCGCGGCGCCCATCCTGGGGCGGCTCGTGCTCATGCGGATTCATTACCGACTCTAATAACGCGCGGTGCGTCCTACCACACGGCAGCAGGCCGACGTTGAATAACGCGTTGAATAACGCGTTGAATATCGTCTTGCATAACGAGGAGCAATTCGCACGTGCGACATTGCGCCGCGTGAGCATTCGGATTCTCCCCCTCGTCTTCATTCTCTACATCTTCAATTTCGTCGACCGCACCAACGTCGCGATGGCTGCGTTGCAGATGAACCGCGACCTGCATTTCAGCTCCAGTGCGTACGGACTCGGCGCGGGAATCTTCTTCGTCGGTTACGCGATCTTTGAAGTCCCCAGCAATATCATCCTCGCGCGTGTCGGTGCGAGCAAGTGGATCGCGCGGATCATGATCAGCTGGGGGCTCATCGCCTCCGCGATGATGTTCGTTCACACGCCGATCCATTTCTACATCCTGCGTTTTCTGCTCGGCGTCGCCGAAGCGGGCTTCTTTCCTGGGATCATTTACTATCTCAGCAAGTGGTTTCCCACGGCCGAGCGAGCGCGAGCGCTAGCGTGGTTCACGACCGCCGTCCCGCTTTCGGCGGTTCTCGGCGGCCCGCTGGGCGGCGCGCTCCTTGGACTCGATGGTGTACTCAAACTCGCAGGATGGCAATGGCTGTTCGTCGCCGAGGGCATTCCCGCGGTGATTCTCGGAATCGTGGTGCTCGTCGCGCTGCCAGATCAGCCGTCGAAGGCTCGTTGGCTCAGCGGAGAGCAGAGCGCGTGGCTGACACGTCGACTGTTGCATGACCAGAACGAATCCGCAGCAGAAGAAGGTTTACCAACGTTGCGTGCGCTCATGCAGCGGCCGCTGTGGATTCTTATCGTGGCGTACTTTCTCTTCTTCTGTTTCGGTTTCGTCTACTTCTTCTGGGCCCCGACAGTAATCCACGAAACGCTCGGCGGCAGCGCGTTCGAAACCGGAGTTGTAGTCGGGATCATCGCACTTCTCTCGGCGGCGGCGCAACTTATAGTTGGCGTGAGTTCGGATCGCACGGGAGAGAGAGCGCTGCACGTGGCCGCGTGCGGGGTCGTCGTCGCGGTCGGGTACGTGGGCGCTGCACTCCTTCCATCACCGATCGCGCGGATCGGCGGACTCGCGCTGGTGTCGATCGGCGCGACTGCGTTTCTGGCTCCGTTATGGTGCATTCCATCGGTGCTGCTCCGTGGAACGGCGGCAGCGGCTGGAATTGCGCTGGTGAACGCTATCGGAAGCCTCGGTGGATTCGTCGGTCCCTACGCAACGGGCTGGCTGCGCGACAAGTCGGGCGGAACGAGCGGAGCGTTTCTGATACTGGCGTGCCTTGCGGTGCTCGCGAGCGTGTTGATGGTCGTCTTATCGCGGGATTCAGTTCTCGCGACGTCGCGCGCTAGGAGTCGGGGCGCGCAGCGACAGGCCGCCTAACAGCGCAACTCCAACTCACACTGTCAACAACGTCTTGATCGCGCGACGCTCATCCATCGCGCGGTATCCCTGCGCCACATGATTCAGCGGCAAAGTCAGGTCAAACACCTTCCCGGGATGGATCTTCCCGCTCAGCACCAGCTCGATCAGGTGCGGCAGATACCGTCGCACCGGGGCCGGCCCGCCGTGCAGATGGATCTCGCCTGCGAACAGCTCGCTGCCATCGAATGAGACCCCGTGCGGCACGCCGACATATCCCAACCATCCGCCGGGGCGCGTTGACTTCATCGCCTGTTGCATGGACTGCTGAGTCCCAACGCACTCCAGCACGGAGTCGGCTCCGATGCCGCCGGTAAGCTCCTTGATGCGCGCAATGCCTTCGTCGCCACGCTCGGTTACGATATCAGTCGCACCAAACTCGAGCGCGAGTTTCTGACGTGGTGCATGCCCGCTCATCGCGATGATCCGCTCCGCGCCCATCTGCTTCGCGGCGAGCACACCGAGCAGGCCGACGGCGCCGTCCCCGACAACTACGACGGTACGGCCGGGCCCTGCATTGGCCGCGTCGGCTGCGAACCAACCAGTGCCGAGTACGTCGGATATGGCCAGCAGATCCGGCAGCATGTCGGCGGAAGGGACTTCGGACGTCGCGACCAGCGTTCCGTCCGCGAGCGGAACGCGCGCCAGCGGAGCTTGTGCGCCCGACATGAACTCACCCTGCACGCAGCGCGACTGGTAGCCGTGCTGGCAGATCACGCACGTGTCATCCGATATGCAGAACGAGCCGATCACGAACTGTCCTCGCTTTATCGTCTTCACATCGCGGCCCACTTCCTCGACAATGCCGCAGTACTCGTGACCCATCGCCCGCGGTTGCTTGACGGGTGGCGTGCCGCGGTACGGCCAGAGGTCGGAGCCGCAGATGCACGAGACCGACAGCCTAATGATCGCGTCGGTCGGTTTCAGGATAGTGGGGTCCG
>JBDTIP010000217.1:0-2947 GCA_039936295.1 Gemmatimonadaceae bacterium | reverse complement strand
ACCGCTGCGCATGCCTAGCGCGCCGTAAACGATCATGGCGATGAATACGATCGCCGCCAGCCCAATGATGACTCGCCTGTCCATTACTAAAGACTAACCAGCCGGCCCGCGAGGAGGGACCATCGCACCGGCTGTGGCTTGATCAATTCCCGGCAGCTCAAGCCGTAGTCAACCCGTTCGCGGCGATGAGCACAGCACGCACCGGCGCTGCATCGAGTCCCGCAACCTTCATTGGAAGCGCGTCGAGTACATACTCACCAGCTTCGACTCCGCGAAGGTCCAGGTTTTCCATCACGCACACTCCATGATCGAGCAGCGCGTGGTGCACGTCCAGCGTCTTACTTTCCCGATCATCAGCTGACGGACAGTCGGTTCCAACCAACAGAACACCGCGTTGCGCGAGCTCTCTTGCGCAATCCACCGACAGTCGCGGCCAGGATTCGGGGAATACGCCGCTCGCTATGCTGCGGCCGGTCTTGAGCAGTATTCGCCTGGCGTCGCGAGCCTGCGGTTGGCGGTGGATATCAGCGAGCTGGATCTCGCCGCCGACATCCGACACGTCGATAACGACGGCCGGTCCGCGAAACGCATCGAGCGAGAGTGACTCCGATGCGGGCGCGCCGTTCGTAACGTGCAGCGGCGTATCCGCGTGAGTCCCAGCGTGTGGGCTCGCAGTGACCGCGCTCACGTTCACGCTCGAGCCCTCGCTGATGTTCCAGGTCCACAGGCACGAAAACGGCGTGTCGCCGGGCCACACGGGTGTGGCCGGCGACAGCATCACTGAGATATCGATAATGCCGCGCTCGCTCATTCAGCGAGCGTCATTTCCCGAGGAGCGACTTTGCCGTCTGCACGACGTTCTCCTGCGTGAGATGGAATTCCTTGTACAACTCCTGATAAGGGGCGGACGCGCCAAAGTGATCCAGGCCGATTGCGATGCCGTCCCCGCCGAGCCACTTGTACCACGACATCGGCTGCGACGCCTCGATTGATACGCGCTTGATGGCGGGCGGCAGCACGCTGTCACGATACTTTTGATCCTGTTGCGCGAATAGCTCCATGCTCGGCACACTCACAGTCCGCGCACGAATACCCTGCTGCGCGAGTGCGTCCTGAGCCTGGAGAATTATTCCGACCTCGGAGCCGCTCGCCATCAACACGACCTCCGGCTCGCCCCCACGCATGTCAGCCAGCACGTATGCGCCCCGTGCGACATTGCTGGCGGCTGCGTACTTGCTACGGTCGATGAACGCCAGTTTCTGGCGAGTGAGCACGAGACATACCGGCGTGCCAAGCTTGAGTGCTACGCGCCACGCTTCAGCAGTCTCGTTTGCATCAGCAGGGCGCAGCACAGTCATGTTCGGAATCGCGCGCAGGTTCGACAGCTGTTCGATGGGCTGATGCGTCGGGCCGTCTTCACCGAGCCCGATGGAATCGTGCGTGTAGACGTAGATCAGGTGCCGGTGCATCATGCAGGCAAGCCGCATGGGCGGACGCATGTAGTCACTGAAGATCAGGAAGGTCGCGCCGTACGGAATGATGCCGCCGTACAGCGACATTCCATTCATAATGCCGCCCATCCCGTGTTCGCGTATGCCAAAGTGGAAATTGCGTCCTTCGTAGGTTCCGGGCTCGAAGCTGGGTGCGCCCTTCACTATCGTGTCGGTGCTGCTAGACAGGTCTGCGGATCCGCCAATCAGCTCGGGCACCTTGCTCGCGATAGCGTTGATGACTGCACCAGACGCGGAACGCGTCGCGATGTTGCCGTTTGCCGCATCGAACGTTGGAATGAGATCTTCCCAGCCATCATTGAGCTTGCCGGCGAGGCGTCGCTCGAGCTCGGCGCACAGATCCGGATTGGCTGCCTTCCACGCGTCATATAGCTTGGTCCATGCAGCCTGCGCGTCTGCACCTGCGAGGCCAGCGCGTCGCCAGAACGCAAGTGCATCCGGGTCGACGTAAAACGGCTCCTGCGACGGAATACCAAGGTTTTCCTTGGTAAGCTTTATCTCTTCGACGCCGAGCGCGGATCCGTGTGCGGCGGCGGTGTCCTGCTTGTTGGGACTGCCGTAACCGATATGCGTGCGAATGATGATGAGCGACGGCTTCTCCGTTTCAGCCTTCGCTCTCTCGATCGCCTCGTCCAGTGCGCCAAGATTCTTTATGTCACCCACGAACTGCACGTGCCAGCCGTAGCCTTCGAATCGCAACCGCGTGTTGTCGCTGAAAGTGATGTCGGTGTTGCCTTCGATCGTTATGTGATTGTCATCATAGAACCCGATGAGTCTGCCGAGCTTGGCGTGGCCCGCGAACGATGCCGCCTCATTGGATATTCCTTCCATGAGATCGCCATCGCTGCAAATGAAGTAGGTGTAGTGGTCGATGATGTGCTGCTCGCGATTGAAGATCTTCGCGTTGTGCACCTCCGCCACAGCCATGCCGACTGCGTTGCTGAAACCCTGACCGAGTGGTCCCGTAGTCGTCTCGACGCCGGGCGTGTGGCCGTATTCCGGATGGCCCGGCGTCTTGCTATTGAGCTGCCGGAAGTTCTTGATATCGTCCAGCGACAGGTCGTAGCCGGCGAGGTAGAACGTGCTGTATAGCAGCATCGACGCATGACCGCACGACAGGATGAATCTGTCGCGGTTGGGCCAGTGCGGATCGGAAGGGTTGTACTTGAGATGGCGCGTCCACAACACGTACGCGAGAGGTGCAAGCGCCATTGGCGTCCCGGGGTGTCCGGAGTCCGCCTTCTGAACTGCGTCCATTGCCAGAACGCGGATTGCATTGATGCACGCGATTTCGAGTTCTACTGGAGTCTTGTCTGTCATCGGTACGAAACTTGGTCTGAGATTGATTGCGAAACGATGCTACGCATTCGGCCCCGGGAGGTCGATCGGTAGATGAATGTTGGGAAGGAGCGCCTCGATCTCGAATCTGCGGGATT
>JBDTIP010000216.1:0-6433 GCA_039936295.1 Gemmatimonadaceae bacterium | reverse complement strand
TGATCGAACATCTCCATGTCGTGCTGGATCACGCCGAGCCACTTGGGCTCGGGATACTTGCCGGACCCGACCGGATCTTCCTTTCCCTGTAGCGCTGCGCGCTGCTCAACGTACGCCTTCGATCCGTTCAGTCCGGTCTCTTCGTTGTTCCACAGTATGAACCGGATGGAGCGATCGGTTTTGATGTCAGGCGAACTGAACACGCGCGCAAGCTGCATCACGAGTGCGGTGCCGGATCCATCGTCGTTGGCAGCCTCGCCCCAACCGATGCCATCCATGTGCCCGCTCACGATGTACATCTCATCGGGATGCACGGTGCCAACTTTGGTGCAGTACACTTCCTGGCGCTCGCCAGCGACACTCTGCGGCGTATCAAGTGCGCGCAACGCGGGATCGGCCTGTCGCATTGAATCCGTGTTGACGCCAGTTGGATCGATGGTCCCGCGCATGAGCGATCCGCCAGGGCCCGGCCGGTTCGTACCGGTACGCATGGCGCGAAACCGCGCAATCTGCTCTGGCGTCAGTGGCGGCCGCGGCGGAGGCGGCTGGAAGTCGTAGGTGATGCGCCCCGTGGGCGTACAGCCGTAACTCTTGAGCTCAGCCTCGATCCAGTCCACGGCGTGGCGATTGCGATCGGTGCCCTGGCGGCGGTCACCGAATTGTGTGAGCCCCTTCACGGTCGCCTTGTACTGCTCGAGGTTGAGCCTCGATACCATCGTTCGTATCTGTTCAACGGTCGACTCAGACGGTGTACCGGTGAGTGCAATGGTCTGGGCGGCGAGCGGTGCGGCTGCCATCCCAGCGATGGCGCCGGCAACCATGAAGCGAGTCCGAGATACTGTCATGCGGGTGTTGGTCGAGGTGAACGCTACATGCACATCAACATACTCCAACCACGACGCGCGCGTTGCAAGGGCATCCAGAGCACCGGCAAGCAGCTCGCTCATCCGCTACCGTCCAGCAGATTCCGGAACGCCGCTTCGGGTACGCTGGGCGACCTGCCAATCAACCGCAACTCCGTCAATTCGCGCCGAAATGTCACGCCGCGCAACTGAACCACAGCGATGTATCCGAGCGCCAACTGGTCACCGGCCGCTGCACGCGAAACGACCGCGAGTCCGAGGCCCGCTGCCACTGCCTGCTTGATCGCCTCCGTGCTCCCGAACTGCATCGTCGCGCGCGGATGTACTCCGTGCTCGGCCAGCGCTGCCTCGGCGACCACGCGCGTACCGGAACCCGGCTCGCGCAGAATGAACGACTCAGCAGCGAGATCGGCCACGGTGACGCGCTTCTTTCGCACCAAACGGTGAGCGGCCGGCGCAATCACCACAAGCTCGTCGTCGCGCCACCGTGTCACCGACATCCGTGGGTGCGATACCGGACCTTCCACAAGTGCAATGTCAAGGCGCCCCTCCAGCAGACTGCGCGCGACCGCACGCGTGTTCGCACTAAGCACTCGCAGCGTCACGGCGGGATGCTCGGCGTGAAAGCGCGCTAGCAACGGCGGCAGAAAGTATGTCGCGACGGTGGTGCTCGCACCCACACGCAACAACCCACGCTCCAGACCGCGCAGTGCGCCGAGCTCCTCTTCGGCCACACGCTCCACGCCGAACAGCTCCCGAGCACGCGCGAGCAGGATCGCGCCCGCATCGGTGAGCCGCGGTGACCGCCCGGAGCGATCGAACAACGACAGCCCAACCCGACGCTCCAGCTCCTGTACAGTCTTTGAAACCGCGGGCTGACTGATCCGCAGCGATGCGGCCGCCCGAGAGAAGCCTCCCAGCTCGGCGACGGCGGTGAATACGCGCAGATGATGGAGATTGAGTGTCATAATCCAGCAGAATGTCAATATAAGGATAATGTCTTTGCGTTATGGGAACGCTTTCAATAGGCTTCGAGATTGGGCCGGTTCAGCCGTTCCTGGCGCCTCCACAGGTATCTCGTTCCAGCATCGCATCATGACCGCTGCATCACCCCCACGTTCGCTAGCCCCAGCCGTCTGGCGCAATCCATCGTCCCTCATTCCAGGCGTAGCGCTTACCGTCGTCGTCAGCATCGCATCGCTCGCGATCGCGAACGGCGAGGAACGCATCTTCGGCCATGCCATCATCGAGGGTCTCGTTGTCGCGATTCTGCTCGGAATGGTGGTGCGCACAGCCTGGACACCGCCGGCAACTACCAATCCTGGCGTTGCATTCACGGCGAAACAGATTCTCGAGGTAGCGGTGTTCCTGCTGGGCGCGTCAGTGGATCTGCCGCTCCTGATGCGCGCCGGTCCGTCGCTCGCCGTGGGCATAGTGCTGCTGGTCATCCTTGGCCTCACTGGCAGCTATGGCATTGGACGCGCGATGGGCTTGCCGCACAAGCACGCCGTACTGGTGGCCTGCGGCAATTCGATTTGCGGCAACTCCGCGATCGCCGCCATCGCGCCGGTGATCGGCGCCGAAAAGGAACATGTCGTATCGTCCATTGCCTTCACGGCGATACTCGGAGTCGTGGTGGTGCTCGGACTTCCGCTGTTGATACATCCGCTGGCGCTGAACAATTATCAGTACGGCGTGCTGGCCGGACTCACGGTGTACGCAGTTCCTCAGGTCCTTGCGGCGGCGTTTCCCGTGAGCATGCTCTCGGGTCAAGTCGGAACTCTGGTCAAGCTGGTGCGCGTGCTGATGCTTGGGCCGGTAGTGGTGTTCTTTGCCCTTACGCATCGCGAGCCGCGTGGCACGGATGGCACTGCTGCCGCCGCGGCGGCCGGTCCGCGCTTTCAGCTCACGCGCTTCGTGCCGTGGTTCATCATCGGGTTCATGCTTCTCGCGGGGCTGCGCTCTCTTGGTGCCATCCCAGCGATCTGGGTTTCACCAACGCGCGCAGTATCCACGTGGCTCACTGTCGCAGCGATGGCCGCGCTCGGACTAGGCGTCGACCTCAAGGCGATAAGCAAGGTCGGACCACGGGTCATAACGACGGTTACGGGATCGTTGTTGGTGCTGCTCGGGTTGAGTGTGGGATTGATCCACTTTCTGAGCATCCGATAGGGAAGCCTTCCTTCCAAACTATCGATACGGCGATTATATTCTTACTCTTACAAGTAAGAGTAAGGAGCATCGATGCGCATCACATCCAAAGGCCAGGTGACGATTCCTGCCGAGATTCGTGAGCGGGCAGGCCTGCTCCCACATACTGAGGTCGAGTTTACATTCGACGGCAAGGCTGTGCGAATTGCGCGGGCAGCGAGCAAGAAGAACGACGGTCGCGGAGCACGAGTCGTCGCTCATCTTCGTGCGCGGGGCGACGTTGCCATGACTACTGAGGCTATTATGGCCCTGACGCGCAGCAGCTGATGCAAGCCGTTCTGGTCGACAGCAACGTCCTTCTGGACATTATGACGGAGGACCCGCGTTGGTTTTCGTGGTCAGCAAGAGCGATCGAGCAGGCCGCAGACAGCGCGCGTCTCGTCATCAACCCAATCATTTACGCCGAGGTTTCGATCCGCTACTCACGGATCGATACGCTTGAGGCTGCGCTGCCCAGGTCCCTGTTCGATAGAGAGGCAATCCCTTACGAAGCCGCTTTTCTGGCTGGCAAGTCATTTCTATCGTACCGGCGGGCCGGCGGACAGAAACAGCTCCCGCTTCCGGATTTCTTCATTGGCGCTCACGCCGCTGTCGCAGATTACAGGTTGCTGACACGAGATCGGGCCCGATATCACACGTACTTTCCCACTCTGGACTTGATCACACCTGAGTCCTAACTCTTCGCCACCGCGTCGCGCACGCCGTAAAACGCACTCGCGAGCCGTCCGATCGAATGGTTGTAGTACAGAATCAGAGCCAACCCCAGTGCTGCGACTACAAGCACTTCGGCGTTGAGTCCGCCGCCAAGTCCAGCCCATACCAATCCCACCGCGAGCGCGAGCGCGCTCGCGAGATGTCCGACAACCGTGTAAGCGTTGGCCGGTACGAGCTCAAGTGGATTCTCGAAGCTCCTGCGTGCGACAATCGTCGCCTTGACGAAGAGCGGGAATCCCGCGAGGCCGAGCAGCGCGAGAGGCGGTAGAATGCTCGCGACCACAAAGCCAATTAGCGTGAGTCCTGCAATAGCCGCAATCACCGGATAAACGCGGCTCGCGCGCAGCAGTCCGAGTCGCACGACCATTGTGCGCTTGGACACTTCGTCGTCGCTCGCAGCGTCCTGGAATCCGTTGATGAACAGAATGAGCGCGACGAGCACCGAAATCGGAATCGATGCTGCGAGCGCTATCATTGGGACGCTTCCCATCTGCACGTACGCCGTACCGCAAACGATTCCGACGCCGAACGCGAGTGCTACGGCAATCTCGCCGAGCCCACGATTGGCGAGCCGGAACGGTGCCCCGGTGTACACGAATCCGATGATGAGGCCGGCGAGCCCGAACAACAACACGCCGGGCCGTCCCGCCAGTGCGAAGTACACACCAACGGTGGTGCTCAACACACCAAATCCAAGCATCGAAGCGAGCAGCTCACCGCGAGTGGCGAGTCCGCGCTGCAACACGCGCGAGCCGCCGGTGAAGCCGAGCACGCCTGTGCGATTTCTGTCATCGGCACCGCTCACCTGATCATCCAGGTCGTTCTTGATGTTGGTGCACGCCTGCAACGCAACCGCGGCAACGAGCGTGAGAAGCGCCCATCCCCAAATCACCGTACCCGTGATGAAAAACGTCGCGGCCACGCCAACGACTACCGACGCTGCGCTTGCGGTGAGCGTTGGCCAGCGCACTGTTTCCTTCCATACGCCGAGCCGTCGTGCCAGCAGTGAGGCGTCGCTGGATCGGTCGGCAGCATCGTTTCCAAAATCGAGAATTGACGGTGGTCGGCCAGCAACGATCTCGCCGAACACGCGATGCTTCATGAATCGTGGTGTCACGCGGACGAACGAGAGCAGATCTATCTGCCCCACCGAATCCAGATATCGCACGATGGATGACGTCCGCATGGTCGCCTCCTTTGCACGCGCACGCTCCGCGGGATCGCGCACGATCTCGGCGCGACCGGTGACTTCCATCTCCCAGCTCGTGTGCTCCTCGCCGGTAGGCGATTCGTGCAGCAAGAGCGCGACTTCAGGTCGCGTGCTCATCTCGCGGATCTTGGGATCGGTCTTCATCGACGCGAGGTAGACGAGCGGCCGCTCGGTTGGATCATCCGGCAGCCAGGGCCCGGGATGCATCATGCGAACGCGTACTTCCTCGCCGGCATGCGTGCCGACTGCGACGCGGCCGGCGTCGAGCAGGGCGGCGCGGATGCGGCGGCGCGATTCGTCTATGGAGGTGGGAGCCGCCCGTGCAGGAGCCTGGGGCGCAGGGACGGAATTCGGATCGCTCATACCATATAGTCTAGCAGGATAGTCCGGCAGGGCGAACTCGTGCACGAGATTTACCCGTGCACCTCACGTAACGTGAGGGTTTGAGTGTCCTCGCGCTGATGTCCTATAGCAGACTGGTTGGTCCGTCCGATCTGGACGCGGGCGGACCAACCAGAAGGTCGCTGTCGCCCGCAACGCGCGGCGCGCCGCGGAGCACCAGCCAGCCGGCAATTCCGGCGAGCACGGATGCCGCGAAGGTGCCCAGTTTTGCCGAGGTCAACATTTCCGGAGATTGTCCGAATGCGAGACCGGAGATGAACAGCGACATCGTGAATCCGATTCCTCCGAGCACCGCTGCGCCGAACAGCATGCGGCGCGTGACATCATCCGGAATCGACGTGATCCCGATGCGTACCGTGCTATAGATCGCAAGCGATATTCCGATCGGCTTGCCAAGGAACAGTCCCGCGATGACTCCAAGTGCAACCGGAGTCAGCAGAATGTCTCCGCTTCCGATGAACGATACGCCGGCATTCGCGAGTGCGAATAGTGGAAGAACCCCAAAAGTGACGGGTACAC
Source organism: Gemmatimonadaceae bacterium (assembly GCA_039936295.1). Lineage (GTDB taxonomy): Bacteria > Gemmatimonadota > Gemmatimonadetes > Gemmatimonadales > Gemmatimonadaceae > Fen-1247. The sequence goes on along the minus strand of JBDTIP010000216.1, from coordinate 514 downwards.
GCAGATCGCGCTCGAACCGCTCGACGAGAGATTCGGTCTCACCTTCGCGCGGTCGCGCCGGAATGGTGAATGCGAGAAGAACACCAGCCACAGTGGCATCCACGCCGGAGAGCAGCATCGCGATCCAGAGGGCGATCCCGATCACCACGTATGCCCAGACAGCGCGCACACCAGTTCTGTTTGCGATAATCGACAGGACCAGTAACGCCGCAGCCGCGCCGAGCGCGGCCCACGATATCGCGGACGTGTAGAACAACGCGATGACGAGCACCGCGCCAAGATCGTCCGTGATCGCAAGTGCCGACAGAAACACGCGAAGTGACGCCGGAATGCGATCTCCGATAAGAGCGAGTACGCCGAGTGCGAAGGCGATGTCGGTGGCCATCGGGACGCCCCAACCTGACTTACCGGCTCCGTGGGCGTTGAAAGCAAAGTAGAACAGCGCGGGAACGATCATCCCGCCGAGCGCCGCCGCGACCGGCAGCGCTGCCTTGCGAGCGGTGGCCAGCTCTCC
>JBDTIP010000215.1:0-5624 GCA_039936295.1 Gemmatimonadaceae bacterium | reverse complement strand
ACGACGACGGTGCGCGTTGCTGCATCAAACATGGCGGCCCCTTAAACACAAAAACGCCCCGTCATGCGCGGCGGGGCGTGTTCATAATCTACGGTGCGAGACCGTCCTGTCAACGTGAGACTTTACCTGAGACTTTACGATGACGCCGCGCCGTCCCGCTGGCGTCGCACCTCGCTCTGTATCGGCAGAAACACCGTGAACGTGGAGCCGTGGCCATACTCGCTGCTGAGGTTTACGCGGCCTCCCAGCGCTCCCGAGAGCTTTCTCGTGATGCTGAGTCCGAGTCCGGTCCCCCCAAACTCGCGAGTGCGCGACTGATCCACCTGGCGGAAGTCGTCCCAGATCGCGGCCAGATCCTCCTTTCGGATGCCGATACCCGTGTCCGCGACGTCGATGCGTACGAATTCACCTGCAGGCTGGGCGGTGAGCGTTACGCTGCCGCCAGGAGTGAACTTCACAGCGTTGGACAGGAGGTTGAGAATGATCTGCTTCACCTTGGTCCGGTCGGTCGTCATGCGCAGCGGGCTTGGAGGGGCGACCCAACGATACGTCAAGCCCTTCTTCTTGACGAGAGGATCGATCTGTACCGACGCCTCCCGCACAACATCCTGCAAAACAGTGTCTTCTAGATGCAGCGGCATCCGGCCGGCTTCAATCTTCGCGAGATCCAGAATGTCGTTGATAAGTGCGAGCAGATGCTGTGCCGCGGCTCGGATGCGATTGAGCCCCTCCTCCTGACGTTCGTTCAAGTCACCATAGATGCGGTCCAACATGAGCGCCGTGTACCCGATGAGCGCATTGATGGGCGTCCGCAGCTCGTGCGACATGCTCGCGAGGAATTCGGATTTGAGTCGGTTCGCCTTTTCGAGCTCGCGAGATTGCCATTGCAAACGGACATTCTGCTCACCCAGGTCCGCGGTCGCCGCGCGTACGCGTGCCTCGAGCTCGTTACTGAAGTTCTTCAGCTCTTCGTACAGTCGCGCATTCTCTGCCTGCTCGGTGAGGTCGTGAAGCACTGATACGATCGCCAGGGGCTCACCACGGCGGTCCACGATCTTGCCGGCAATCACTTCCATGGGAATCGTCTCTGGTTCCTCGTCGGGTCGCTGCAGCTGCATGACCTCGCGGCGCGAGCTTTCCGGACTGAGGCTGAAATCCGAGATGAACGTCGTGAATTTAGTAGCGTTTGCACTCACAGCGTCCGACCGGTCGCCGGTCGCATCGCCGATGTTCGCAGTCGCGGAGCCAAAGAGCAGCTCGGCATGTCGATTCATCAGAATGATGTTTGAGCGGTCATCTGTCACGAGAATCGGATCAGCGACGTTCGTGAGTATGAGGTTGAGGCGATCGCTCTCGCGCTTTGCTTCGTACTCCGCGCGTCGCACACGTTGCACCTGCAGCTCGAGCTCGCCTGCGGCGCGACGCAAATCTGTAACATCGCGCAGCACGGAAACCGTTGCGCTTCCGCCCTCGTCCAGTGACTGGGTCAGCACCTCGAACAGCAGATCGGTTCCGTCATCCGGATCCACCATGTTAAGCTCGCGCGACGCGCCGGCGTTGCGGCCGTCGGTGCCTACGGAAGTCGTCGAAAGGTGCGCAGTGAGCAGCAGATTGTTGATCTCGACGGCGCGGCGGCGTCCCTCGGAGTCACGCTCACGCATCGCGAGCAGGTATTCTGCACGCTGATTTTGCACCACGATCTGACGAGCGCCGTCGACGATGACGATGGGATCCGGAAGCGAGTTGACGATGGACGTCAGCACAGCCCGCTGATCGGCGAGCTCGTCCGCACGATGCCGATGCGCATCCGCAGCGGAAACTCGCGACAGGATCGGGCCAGCCAGCCGCCCGGCCGTCGCAAGATCGAAGAGCGGCAGCGGCCGCGAATCTGTTTCGATGACCAACACTCCGCATGGTGAGTGCGCCGACTGTGCCACTTGCGACCAGTCAAGATCGCGATCCAGCGGCGGAATTGCACAGCCTGCCGAAAGCCGGCGGGTCGCCTCCCGCGAATCCAGAAAGCGCGGCAAATCATTGACGCGCGGCTGCGGAAACGGAATCGCAAGCAACTGCGTCCGCCGCGAGACGCCGGAGCGGGGCGGACCGTGATTGCACGCCACCAACCGCATCGAGAGCGCGGCAATCACGAATGGATCGGTCGCGTCGTCGAGCGTGCGCGACGTTGGCGCTTCATGGTGGTCGTAACCGAGCGTCACCGGCGGCACGAGTGTCAGTGTCGCCGAGTCCAGAACCATGACATATCCGCGGCCCGATCCACACGCGGCACAACAACGCGCGAGTAGAACACCCGCCGCCGAACCGAAGTCAGGAGCTGCCGCTATCGCCGCGAGAAGCGATTCCAGCCACTGCGCCGCATCGTTCTCGCGTGAGCCTATGTCGTTGCGGTCACGCGCCGAGTTGGTCACGACGACGTCGTAGCTCGGCGTTCTCTAGCTGAACGCGCTCGGGTTTGTCCGTCGCGGCTAGTTCGCTCAGACGCGACATCGGTTGAGTGATTCCAACGGCCTCGGAGTACTTCAGATATGTCTCGATCGACGCGACGGCAATGCGTGCCTCCGCGGTCACCAGATCGATGCCGACCAGTGAAACGCGTACCCACGCGTCGATAACAATTCCCTTGTCGAGAACGCGATCGAGAATATCAATGAGCGAGCTTCCGCTCGGTGACCGCTCAACGGCCATGACTCCTCGCATTCAGATGATGACAGCTTTTTGAGCTGACGCTCGGTGCGATCGAGCCGATCGTTCAGATCGTGCCGCCACCAGTTCATGCTTATCTGTTCCGCCTTGTCGATGGAGCAGACGAATCTGAATCGTCAGTAGCTCGACGTTGGCGAGGTTGATCTTTATATCGCCAGCAATCACCAACTCTTCCTCCGAAAGGCCGAAAACACGCTTGAACTCCCCCATCCTGTCATTGAGCTTCGCAAGAGCCAGTCCCAACCGCTCGACTTCCTCGTTCGATAGTCGCTCACCGTCCATTCTCCGGCGCCGGCGCGTCGCTCCGAGCCGCATCCGCTGCTCAGCCGTCCCAGTCACCCAGACCAGCAAACTAATGTTTAACTTGATACGGGGGGAGAAGAATCGACGACAGAAGGCCCATCTAGTTTGCCTTTTCGAGCTTGAGCTTGATGTTCACGAAGTTGTATGGCGGCCACGGACCGGTGTACTTGAACGCAAGCAGGTGCTCGAATCTCCGGCTCAGCTGCTTCACTGCATCGTCGAATGCCTTCTCACCGGAGCGATTTACGAGAAACGCCGCGTTCATGATCATGCGGTCGCCTATCACCTTGCTACTACGGCTTGCGACCGAAACGGCTCTGAGCTCCTCGTGCACCGTCGCTACGTATCGACCGGCGCACTCTTCCAGCGCGCTTTCGATCAGACGGCCCAACTGCATCCGCGCGAAGTACGTCGATGATGCCGCATTGCGCGTGATCTCATCCTGCAACTTTCGGATCTCGTCGTTGTCCTGCCCGATGCGTTCTACGACCCTGTCGCGATCCCACCGGATCTGCACTCCGAACTCGATTTTGTCCTTCATCTTCTCGAGCACGTCCGCGAAGGCATCGTAAGTCGAGCGCAGTAACTGCCCAACGTCCTCTTCAGATCTGAACACAGTGCCGAACGACATCGGTATCACGGTGAACTCTCGCATCACCGTTTCGTTAACTAGCTCGTGCGCCAGCACATTCTCACGCGTCGGATCGTAGATCGCGATCGGAGTGTCGCTCACCACCGCGGCAAGCTCGGCGTGGTGGACAGTGTAGACACGTGCGCTCCCGCCAATACCTATTTCGCCGAAATCGCGGGATGCCTGATGCCGGATTATGCAGTAAACGTACTTCCCTTCTTCAGCTGAACTGCCTGCTGTCTCAGCGGCCTGTTCCGATCCTTCGGCGTCCTCGGCGAGCGACGCATCCAGCGCGCACATCCGTTCATCACTCAGTCGTTGATGTCCCATTACTAAGGCAAACCTCCGTTCCGGCATTCCGGGGCATTCCTTCTTTCAACCATCGCACCCGCGATCGAAGCGATGATTTTCTGCACTTCCTCGACACCGCTCCCTGAGAGTGCGGCGACGGTATCGCGGCGCGTGTGAATCCGTGCAAGCGACCCGCGCGCCCCCTTGCTCACCGTGCAAGCAACCCATCCACTCTCGGAGAATGCGCTCGCATCCAGTAGCACACCAGGCAGAATGCGCTTAAACCGCACCGAAGATGCAAGACCGACGCTCATTGCCAGCTTCTTCCAAACACGCCGGCCACGCCCTGAGGCGGTGATCGTCACCGGCCCATCATCGTCGACCCCATCACAGTTTATCGCCACACAAGGGAGTCGGCCAGCGACCCACGTACGGGCGCCAGCGAGCCCCAACTCTTCCGCCGAAGTCACGACGATGCCGACGGGCGTTGCCGAATCCAGAAGCGTCACCGCGCCAAGTATGGATGCGACCCCGCTCGCGTTGTCCAGCGCCCCCGAGCCAGCTTCACCGATCCACGCGAAAGCCAGCGACAGGGCGGCCGCTGCGCTGAGAGCGAGAAGCACCACCTCGATCTCCGATGGAAGTTGAAGCACGTTTACAGCAGCCCACGCAGCTATAGCAAGAATCCAACCGCAGGCCAGACCGACCGAACCGATCGCGCGGACAAGCAGCGATAAGGGCTGGCTCTTGCTGTCCAGATGGGCAATGAGCCACACTTTCGGTACGCCGCGCCGAGCCTCCAAGTTCAGGCCTCTCCGGCGCATCAAGGGTACCAGACGCGTACCGTATCGGCCCATCCACCAGCCCGCCGCGAGCACCACCGAAAGCATCAGGATTGCATACCGCATCGCGACGTTGACATTGCCAGGATCGGCAGCAATCACTGCTGCCCCAACGCCGCCGATCAGGAACAGGGCAGACCCCGTCACTGGCATTCCCCACCGTCCAGGAAACGCGGAGTACTCGAACGCATGCTCGGTAGCCTCGAATCCAGCGGATTTCAGCCACGCTGTGCACACCATCCGCGCGGCCGACTCGGCGCTAGAACCGGCGGGACGCCCAACGCTGCCAATCTCGTTGAGAAGCGCGCGCACGTCCATCTGCGGCACGGCTCAGCGAAGACCCATCAGCTGCTTCGCGTCCGCGAGCGTTTCTCCGGCGACACTTCGCGCGTGCTCGGCGCCGGTGCTTAGCGCGTCCTCTACGAGCTCGGAGTTGGCGCGCAACTCCGCCGCGCGGCTGCGAATCGGCGCCAACTCGACGTCCATGTTGTCGAAGAGCACTCGTTTGCAGTCGATGCACCCCCAACCCGCTGTCCTGCACTGCACCGCGACGTGCTCGACGGTTTCCGGGGGACTGAATGCCTTGTGGATATGATAGATGTTGCAGATCTCGGGCGTCCCTGGATCGGTCTTCTTTACGCGTGCCGGGTCGGTCGCCGCCGGCCGAAGCTTGTCCCAGATCACCGTCGGCTCGTCAAGCAGACCGATTGTGTTGTTGAGCGACTTGGACATCTTTGCCTTCCCGTCCAGCCCCATGATTCGGCGCGTCGGGGTGAGGAACGGCTTCGGCTCGATGAAGAACTCCACTCCGAATTTCGCGTTCCACCGCCGCACGA
>JBDTIP010000214.1:0-8623 GCA_039936295.1 Gemmatimonadaceae bacterium | reverse complement strand
AAGCAGCCGCTCCGTGATGTCTTCCACCATGCACAGTCCGAACTCGGGCGTGCCGAACTCGTCCCGGAGCAGCGCAGCGGTTACCTGCGCAAAGATTTCCTTGCCATCCTTACGGACAAACCGCTGTTCGCGCCGGTAACTGTCCGCGCTGCCGTTGAGCAGCTTGCCGAGATAAGCCATCGGCGTCTCCGATGACTTGTCTGGGTAATGTTCCCAGATGTGTGTACCCAATATCTCCGCCGCGGGATACCCGAGCATTGCTTCGAGCGAACGGTTGACCGCGACATACCGGGCCTGAAGGTCGAGGAGCGCGGTGCCGATGGGCAAGCCTTCAAACATTGCCCGGAAACGGCTCTCACTCGCCCTTAACGCAGAACGTGTCGCCGCGCGTTTTGTTTCGTTCTCGGTCACAAGTCGGCCACGTTCGCGCGGGCGGGACCGGCTGCAGGCGACAGATCCAGGCGAGGGTTGCGGCGCCGTGGCGGTCGCGCGGATTGCGTCATGCCATACAGACGATTGACCCGTCGTCTCGGTACGTGCCTGCTTCCGGCGTGTTCCCGGCAACCTGGTGACATCGGGGCAGCGGAATCGTCCTCTTTCGATCCCCAACGACGCTCAATGCAACCTGGACACCATTCTTCGCCGCGTTCCTGGCGGGCCGCGCTCGTCGTGGCATGCATCGCCGCCACGACCGTGGTGTGCGCGATCCTTGCCAGCGAGGTGCATCAGGCCGACGCGGCGCTGGAAGCAACGTCCTCACAGACTCTCCGCAACTACGCGACCGCCGCGGGTCGAGTGCTTGGGACCGAAGCTATTCGCCGCTCCACCGAGTTCAGGTCCAAGCTGTTCGGTCCGCTCATGGGAACCGTTATTGTGGACGGTCAGGCACCTCTGCTGCACACGTTCGCCCAGCGTGCCGATTCGCTTTTCGCTGCCGAGAAGTACGAGCCGGACCAATACCGCGGCTACCTTCGCATCGACGTGCGAACGAGAAAGTGGGATGGCCTTCTCGCGATGGCGGACTCGTCGCGAGCCAGCGTCGTGGTCGATACCGTACTGGCCCGTGCTCGCGTCGACGTGCCGCAAGGGCCGATGTTGGTTCTGCCCGGCGTTCGTGAGCCAATCGTGTTTTCGGCTGGAGCTGTGGCGGACGCCGCGGGTCACCAGTACATGTACGTGATTACTCAAGCGCGTGCGACGAATTTTCGCCACGCGATGCGAGCCACGATGGAAACGGTGCCGCTGCTACCGCCGTCCTTTGCAGGTACCGCATGGAAGATTGACGCACAGGGAGTCGCTGCCAACAAGCCGGCCAACGATTCACTCATTGGGGTCACGATCGTCGCAGTGGATGGCACCGTGTTGTACACCTCGCCGAACCGTTACGGCGGCCCGTACCGGGGGAGCTATCAATTTCAGTCTGGACGAGGTGGCTTCACCATCGAGACAGTCCTGAGGCCAAGCCTCGCCACGCAGCTCGTCCCTGCGGTCGTGCGCAGCGCCGGAAGGTCGCTTTACATCGGGTTCGGACTCGTTGGCTGTCTTCTCCTGGCCGTCTCTCTCGTTGCCTTCTGGGGCGAGATGACGCATCAAACCGAGGCTCAGGCGCGCTCAATGCAGCAGCTCACAACCGGACTCAGGCACGAGCTCAACAACGCGCTTGCGAGCGTGATGCTCGAGTCACAGATGCTAGCTGCCTCGGATGATGCCGGTACCGACGCTCGCTATGCGGGTGCGGCAATCGCGGAACAAGCAGAGCGCATGCGCAAGGTTCTCCGCCGGCTCGATGATGTCGATCGCCTTCCAGTTGTGAATTACATCGAAGGAAAATCGATGGTTGACCTTGCCGAAGTTCGGCCCGGAGCCGATGATCCCCGCAGGACGGCACGCGCCGGTTGATGTCCCAAGCGTAGTTCCGAATCAGTGGTCGCGACGTTTGACGCGTGTCGTAGGCGGCTCCTTTAGCGGATCATCCGGCCAGACGTGCTTGGGATACCTGCCGCGGAGGTCCTTTCGTACGTCGAAATAGGTCCCCGTCCAGAACCCGGCCAGATCTCGCGTGACTTGCACCGGACGTCGCGCTGGCGATAGCAGTTCGAGAGTGAGCGGCACCGCCCCGTTGTCGATCGCTGGCGTAATGCTCACGCCGAACATCTCCTGCAACTTGATGGCGATGGTCGGTGCGCGCGGATCGCTGTAGTCTATAGCAACGCGTGTCCCTGTGGGCGCCGTGTAGTGCGTCGGTGCCCCTTGGTCGAGTCGTGCCCGTTGCTCCCAGCTGAACGTGGCCGCGAGTGCGCCCTCGACGTCGCGCTGCACGCCGGCGAATGACGTACGGCCGTGTAGAGCGGGAGCGAGCCACACGTCCATTGTCGCAAGGAGCGCCGTATCCGACAGATCCGGCCAATCAGTATGGTGCTCTCGCATGAACGCGACCCGATCGCGAATGCTTTTCGCGTTGTCGCTCCATGGCAACGACGATAGCCCTTCGCGGCACACTACACTGAGTAGCACCGCCATGATGTCATCGGCCGGCGGGTCGCTCAGCGCAGCATCGCTCAGTACGATCGCACCAAGCCGCGTTCGCTGTGCTGCGCGCACGCTTCGCCGTTGGCTGTCCCACTCGATCAGCTCGTCGCGCTCGAACTGATCGGCAAGATATCTCTCGAGGTCTTCGCGTGCGAGCTCGGCGCCAAGAAATATGCGCGCCTCCTGCGCATCACCATCCAGTTCCGCAGCGACGATGAATTGCGCCGATGACAGCCCCTGGGCATAGGGCAGCTTGGCACCGGCGCCGTTACGTAGTAGAAAGCGCCCGCCAGTCGCGTCGCTGCGTAATTGTGCGATTCGGTCGGGATACGCCATGGCGAGAAGAACGCCGGATCCCACGCCGGACGCCACGCCGTTCCCTGTTGCTCCAGTCGCGATGCGCAAATATCGTTTGAGCGCGGCACTCTCCGCGGCGACACGCCGCACCAGCTCCACGTCGACATTGGCGCCGTGGATTGTGCGCATGGCGCCGCGCGCTCGCAATACCTCGAGCCTGATGTCGATGTCAGCGTCGGCAGGGGCGCTCACACCGCGCAGAAAATCGCGCTCCTCAAGAATGCACGCAATGTCGCACGCGGCAGATCCTGCTTCCGCTGCTTCCGCTGCTTGCGCCCAGAGAATCATGTGCGCGAGGCGGGGATGCACTGGCAGCGCTGCCATCGCGTGTCCGTGCCGGGTCGCCGTCCCGGTTGGGTCGATCGCGCCCAGCATTCTGAGCAGTTGCGTTGCATGTTCCATCGCGGCGATCGGCGGCCGATCCATCCACTGCAGTGACCCGATGTTGCGAATGCCAGCAATCGCAAGCTCCAGCGCCAAAGGCGCGAGATCAGCGTTCAGAATTTCCGGCGTTGAGTGCTCTGCGAGGTGATGCTGCTCCTGTTCGTCCCAAAGGCGGTAGCATCTGCCGGGTGCCGTTCGTCCCGCGCGACCTGCACGTTGGTCAGCTGACGAGCGTGATATGCGTACCGTTTCGAGTCGCGTCATCCCGCTGCGTGCTGAAAACCGGGGTGCCCGTGCGAGCCCGCTGTCTACTACGACCCGCACCCCTTCTACAGTCAGGCTCGTTTCCGCGATCGGTGTAGACAGAACTACTTTGCGGCCGCCGCCGGGCGACGGTGCGATGGCGGCGTCCTGGTGCGCCTGCGGCAGATCGCCGTACAGCATCTCGACGTGCACGCCATCATGCACTCGCCCCGCGAGCAAGCCGGCCACGCGACGTATCTCTGCACCGCCAGGCAGAAACACGAGCACATCACCGTCACCGTCCGCAAGTGCCTGTACGACCTTGGTAGTGACCGCCGATGCAATGTCGCGCGCGTTGGGCCGCGCAGAGTAGTTCAGCGTAACGGGATAGGTCCGGCCGGCGCTTGTTATCACGTCGGCGTCACCTAGAAGGCGCGCTACTCGAGCGCCGTCCAGAGTAGCCGACATCACGACTATTCGGAGGTCGGACCGAACAATCGAGCGGGAGTGTAGTGCCAGTGCTAGGCCCAGATCAGCGTGTACACTGCGCTCGTGAAACTCATCGAAGATGAGCAACCCCGTCCCCTCGAGCGTCGGATCACTCTGGATCATCCGCGTGAGAACTCCCTCGGTCACGACTTCGATTCGAGTACAGGGTCCGATCTGTGTGTCTCGTCGCACCCGGTAGCCAACGGTGCCGCCCACGCGCTCGCCAAGCAGCGACGCCATGCGAGCCGTCACTGCACGAGCAGCAAGCCTGCGAGGCTCGAGCATCACGATCCGGGAGCCGGTGAGCCACTCCTCCCCCAAGAGAGCCAGCGGAACATGAGTTGTCTTTCCAGCCCCGGGCGGAGCCTGCAGCACCGCGCTGTGCCCCGCGGTCAGCGCTGCCCGCAACACCGGGATGATTTCGTCCACCGGAAGCTGCGGGCCCCATCGCAAATTGCCCGCTTCTATACTGGCATGTCTCATTGATGCTCAAAGTTAAGTGCCGATGTCTCTGCCTGTACGGTGGTGCAGTTGCGGCGGCCCGATTTGACGCTTCGTCGCCATGGGTGCCACGTCGATCGTATATTCGGTCGGCAGACTGTTCGTCGTTCACCCACGCTGTGAGGAATCAATGCGGCTCCTGAGTCTTCCTGTGCTAGCTTCGATTGGCATTCTGGCAGTTCCGATCGTCGCGGCAACACCTGCATCATCTGGTGACATCCTTGGATTCACTCCCGCATCATCCCGGGTCGAGCGCGATTGGGAAGCCAAGTTTCGCGCGCTGCCGGACCCGGCGCGTATGCGCTCCGACATGAAGCTTCTATCAGCACGCCCGCACCACGTCGGCTCGCCGTACAACAAGCAGAATGCGCAATGGATTTTGCAACAGTTCAAGGACGCTGGATGGGATGCGCACATCGAACAGTTCGACGTGCTGTTCCCCACGCCAAAGCAACGACTGGTCGAGATGGTGGCGCCGACTCATTTCAAGGCCAAGCTTATGGAGCCCCCGGTTCCAGGTGATCCGACTTCCTATCAGACGTCTGAACAGCTTCCCACTTACAACGCATACTCAATAGACGGCGACGTCACAGGCCCACTCGTCTACGTCAATTACGGCATTCCCGCCGACTACGACGAGCTCGCACGACGCGGTATATCCGTCAAGGGTGCGATCGTGATCGCCAGGTACGGCCAGTCATGGCGAGGCATCAAGCCCAAAGTTGCGGCGGAGCACGGCGCGATCGGGTGTCTCATCTATTCCGATCCCGGCGACGACGGTTACAGCCAGGGCGACGTCTTTCCCAAGGGCCCCATGCGCCCGGTGGACGGCGTGCAGCGCGGAAGCGTCATGGACATGCCGGTGTATCCCGGTGATCCGCTCACCCCGGGAGTTGGTGCGACGAAGGGCGCCAAGCGCCTGCCTCTCAAGGACGCCACGACTCTGACCAAGATTCCTGTCCTTCCAATCTCGTACGGAGACGCGAAACCGCTTCTCGCGGCCATTGGCGGCGACGTCGCGCCGCGCGACTGGCGTGGCGCACTCCCTCTCACGTACAAGATCGGGCCCGGGCCTGCCCGGGTACATCTCGTCGTCAAGTCCAACTGGGACATCAAGCCGATTTACGATGTAATCGGAACGCTCCGTGGCAGCACATCACCCGACGAGTGGGTCGTTCGCGGGAATCACCACGACGCCTGGGTCAATGGCGCAGATGATCCCATCGCGGGTCAGGTTGCACTCCTCGAGGAAGTTCGTGCACTCGGCGCACTCGTCAAGCAAGGGTGGCATCCCAAGCGGACACTCATCTACGCGGCGTGGGACGGCGAGGAGCCTGGACTGCTCGGCTCGACCGAATGGGCCGAAGAGCATGCCGATGATCTCGCCGCACACGCGGTTGCGTACCTCAACAGCGATACCAATGGCCGCGGTTACCTCGGTGTCAGTGGCTCACACGTGCTCGAGAAATTCATCAACGGAGTGATGCGCGACATAACGGATCCTGAAACTGGGGCCAGCGTTGCCGCGCGCGTTCGTGCGCGCGAGCTCACGGACGCCACGCCCGCCGCCCGGAAGGACATCCTGAATCGCGCGGATCTTCACATCGGTGCGCTCGGATCCGGTTCCGATTACACGGCCTTTCTGCAGCACGTTGGCGTGCCGTCGGTGAACTTTGGCTTCGGCGGAGAAGATCGCGGCGGTGTGTACCACTCGGTTTACGACGACATGTACTGGTACACACACTTCTCCGATTCATCGGAGGTTTACGGGCGCGCGCTCGCACAGACCGTCGGGACAGCGATGATGCGTCTTGGTGATGCCGACGTCATCCCGTACGACTTTACCGACCTTGCAGAGACGGTCAAAATGTACGTCGGTCAGCTCAAGACACTTCACAATGCCATGGCTTCGGCCGCCATCGAGCACAATCGTCAGGTGAGCGACAGTGGCTTCATGCTCACTAACGATCCACGCGCTCCCATGGTGCTACCTGAAGCGGAGGCGCTCGTCCCACCGGTTGACTTCGCTCCGCTCGACAGCGCCACGGCCGCGCTTACCGTCGCTGCAGAACGCTATCAGGCGGCATTCAACCAGTCGATGGACGGTCCCGCGACGGCGAGTTTCGTAAAACTCAACTCAGACTTGCTGCAGAGCGAGCGGCTCTTGCTGTCCAGCAGCGGGCTTCCCAACAGACCGTGGTACAAGCACTTGCTCTACGCCCCGGGTTACTACACCGGTTACGGGGTGAAGACGATTCCAGGTGTGCGCGAGGCAATCGAGCAAAGAGAGTGGCCGTTGGTCGGGACACAGATAGCCCGCGTTGCCACGGCCCTGACCGCGGAAGCCGCACTCGTCGACCGCGCCGCTGCCGACTTGTCTCACTGATTTAACCCGAAGTCGGAGAACGGAGGATCGATCAGCGCGCGCCCAGCACGGCGCGCGCTGATTTTTATTAGCGCGGGCTAATTGACGCCCGACGTCTTGTCAATGAAGGCTGCTACGTTGCTCTTGAACTTGGCCAGGGACGGCTCGTGCACGTAGATCATATGTCCCGACATGTACTCCGCCTCGGTGATCTGGCTCCGGACTTTTGGCGGGACCCCGAGGTGATCCATCGTCCACTCTGCCGCGAAGTACGGTGTGGCAAGATCGAACAGCCCGCTGTTGAGCATGACGTGCAGCTTCGGATTCGTGCTCAGCGTGTTCGCAAGATCTGTCGCAACGTTCGTGTGACCGGGCCAGCCGCCACGCGCGCCATGCGACCAATCCCATGGATTAACACGTGCAGAAATTGCGTATAACTTGTCGCGGCCATAATTCAGGTCCTCGTGCATGTACTGGTTGAATAGTGACACGTACGCGGAACTGATATCCGTCGATTGCGGATCATAATCGGCGGTTTCTGCCAGGAGATCGCCCGTTTCACCAGTAAAACGTGCATCCAGCCGCCCAAGTGTGAGGCCATGTTCGCGCAGCAACTCCTTCTCGAACTGACTCGCGTTCACGCGCAGATCTGCCTTGTCGATGTAGGATGCGCTGAGGCCGGTGTACTGCTGCAGCTTACTGATTATCCGTGTGCGCTCACCGCTCGATAGCTTGTCGCCTGCCAGCAGCGCCTGCGCGTAGTCTGTCGTTGCGAAGTGCTCGACTTCGGTAAGGAAGGAACGCAAGTCCGCGGGCCGGTTGGCTAGCGCATTGTGGTACCACGCCACAGACGCATATGTGGGGAGATACATGATGTACGGCTCATCATTCCCTGGATCGAATGTGATCGTCTGGAAATCCAGAACCGACGACAGCAGAATTATTCCGTTCAGATCGATGTTGTACCTGCCCTGCAACACTGCCGAAAGTGCTGCAGATCGTGTGGTGCCGTAACTCTCACCCATGAGGTAGCGCGGCGAATTCCACCGTCCTGACTCGCTAAGATAGCGGCTGACGAACTCCGCGAGTGAGTTTGCGTCCTGATCCACGCCCCAGAAATTCTTGCCCTTTGCCTTGCCCAGCGGCTTGCTGTAGCCCGTGCCGATCGGGTCGATGAATACCAGGTCTGACTTGTCGAGCATGCTGTACTGATTATCCACCAGATGGTACGGCGGCGGCGACGTGTGCACTGTGTCAGGAATCTCAACGCGTCGCGGTCCGAGAAGTCCCATGTGGACCCATACCGATGACGATCCGGGTCCCCCGTTATACGCGAACATGATCGGACGCCGTGACCGATCCGTGATACCGCGCTGCGTGTAAGCGACGTAGTAAACCTCTCCGGTTGGCACATCACTGGTGTCGCGCAGGATGATGCTTCCCACGGTGGCATCGTAGTCGATTCGCTTCCCCGCAATCATTGCGGAGTGATGAGTAACGACGTGAGCCTCGCGTGGCTCGCCCACCGCACGCGGTCCCCGGGTTACTGTCGTCTCAATGGTCGTATCGACCATACCCCGAGCCGTCGTGTCTCTCGCGCTGTCTGTTGTGGTGGCCCGGCGCGTGGTGCGCTGGGCAAACGCTGCCGCCGGAATCAGCACTGCAGCGGCGACAAGAACGCCTTTCTTCATTTACGGTTTTCCTTGCTTCATGAGTTCGCGGTCATGTCCGGGCTGGACTGAGATCCGGTTACGC
>JBDTIP010000213.1:0-8286 GCA_039936295.1 Gemmatimonadaceae bacterium | reverse complement strand
CACTGGATTCTGTGCCGCCACTGCCTCCGCTCGGTCGCGATACCGTAGACGACGGATTCCACATAATCCTCGGTAGTACGATCGATTATCCGACGGCATCCCGGACGATCGCCAGCGCGCTCAAGGGTCGGTCTGTGACCGAAGCGGGACATACTGTCACACTGCGCGACGCTCGCGTTTCTCCCCTTCCACATGGACAACTGGCTTTCGAGGTAGCGTTTTCCGGAGATGCGAATGGCACGCTGCTGTTCGTCGGCACCCCAACTTACGATCGCAAGAAGGGCGAACTAACCGTCCCGAACCTGGACTACGACCTCTCGACAGACAGCAACCTCATCACTGCCTATGCATGGCTCAAATCCGATGCGTTGCGGTCGTTGTTTCGCGACAGAGCGCGATTGCCGGTCAAACCGCTGCTCGACACTGGCGGATCGTTACTCAGCAACGGGCTCAATCGAAAACTCGGCGATGCGGTCACTCTGTCGGCACGTATTGATTCGGTCGATGTCGCCGGGATCTACGTCACGCGCCCGGGAATTGTTATTCGCGCCGTCGCCACCGGTGCGGCGGGGATGCAGGTCAAACAGACACACTAACGACGCCGGATCGTCGCCGCTAGTTGGTGCCTGGAGTCCACCGTTTGCCGAGCTCGTGCTGAATGTTCATCTGATCGAGCACCCTAGCGACGATAAAATCGACGAGATCATCGACCGATTCCGGCCGGTGATAGAAACCAGGGGATGCGGGAAGGACGACGACTCCCTCGCGGCTCAGTTTCAGCATGTTCTCAAGATGGATGCTAGACAGCGGCGTTTCACGTGTAACGAGAATGAGCTTTCGTCGTTCCTTGAGCACAACGTCAGCTGCACGCTCGATAAGGGAGCGTGACGAACCCGCCGCAATGGCGCTGACCGTCCCCATGGAACACGGACAGATTACCATTCCAGCGCTCAGTACGGAGCCCGACGCCGGCGCCGCACCGCGGTCAGCGTCGTCGTACACGGTGAAGAGGTCGTCCCAGGCGTTTGACCCCACCGCGTGACGTAGGCCGTCCATCGACTCGATTCCCATTTCAGTGGAAAGCAGTCGAAGGCCGTGACTAGAGACGATCAACGAAATACGCCGTCGCGCCGCCGCTATCTGCTGCAGCAGACGCACAGCATACGGCGCACCCGACGCGCCGGTGATTGCGACGGTGAACGAGAGTGGCACCGGATTGCTCACGACATCACTCTCCCCGCAAACACGAATCCGAAATAGAGAATGCTTATGATCCCGTTCATTGTGAAGAATGCGGCATCGAGCCTGCTGATGTCACCAGGCTTGACCAGGCTATGCTCATAAAGGAGCAGTGCCGCGGTTACCACGACACCCGTAACATACATCGCGCCGCCCGCAACAGCGATGCCCACGGCGGCAAGTGAGCCAACGGTCATGACGTGCAGCAGCCTCGCGACGAGGAGTGCCCGCCGCTCCCCAAGCCACACCGGAATCGAGTGCAGCGCGTTGCCTCGGTCGAATTCCACGTCTTGCAGTGCGTAGAGGACGTCGAACCCCGCCACCCAGCACGCCACGGCGAGGCACAACAGACACAACATCCACCAGGGCTCGCCCCAGCTCCCCGTAACCGCCAGGTAACCTCCCGCTGGCGCTATGGCCGATCCCAGACCCAGCACTAGATGCGACCACTTGGTGAACCGCTTGGTGAAGCTGTAAAAGAACACCCACGCGAGCGCTAGCGGTGCAAGAACAAAACAGGTTCGGTTGAGCTCGAACGCCGCGAAAAGAAACAAGCCGCATGCAACCGCTACCGCAATCATGGCTTCGGTGACGCCTAGCGCGCCTGAAGGGAGCTCGCGCATCTTCGTGCGCGGATTCCGCGCGTCGATCTCCCTGTCCGCGATGCGATTGAATCCCATCGCCGCGAATCGCGCCGCGGTGAACGCGAGCACAACCCAGCCCACCTGGCGCAGCGTCACCGGCGCGCGATAGCTTGCGAGCACCACTCCTACGAGGGCGAAAGGCAGCGCGAAAAGCGTGTGGGGCAACTTGACGAAGTTGACGTACCGAACCGCGCGCGACACTCCCTGAAATGTCTGGCCCTCGCGCGCTGTCATAAACCCAGCTCCGCCCACATCGCATCCACCTTCGACTTGGTTGCCTGATCCATCTCGATCTTGCGTGGCCAGTTGCGCGTAAAACCTTCTTCGGGGAACTTGCGCGTCGCGTCGATCCCCATCTTGGATCCGTACGTGAACGCGCGACTGGAATGGTCCAGAACGTCCATCGGGCCCATAGTAAAGCGAGTATCTCGCTCGGGATCGATGTTGTTGAGCGCCACCCACCAGGCTTCGAACGGATTTTGCACGTTCACATCCTTGTCCACCACCACTATCACCTTCGCCAGTGACATCAGCCCCTGGCCCCACATTGCGTTCATCACCTTGTATGCCTGCCCGGGATACTGCTTGTCAATCGAGACAAATACGAGGTTATGAAATATTCCCTCGGCAGGCATGTGATAGTCGACTATCTCAGGAATGGTGAGCCTGAGAAGCGGCAGAAAGATCCGCTCCGTCGCGTTCCCGAGATAATAATCTTCCATCGGTGGAACGCCTACAATCGTCGTCGAGTAGATCGGATCACGACGCATTGTAACAGCTGTAATGTGCACACGTGGATAGTAGTCCGCCTCACTGTAGAAACCAGTGTGGTCTCCGAACGGCCCCTCTATGACGAGATCTTCCGCCGGATCGATGTAGCCCTCGAACACAAAGTCTGCTTCGGCAGGCACTTCGAGATCACAGGTGACAGCGCGGACGAGAGACACCGGCTCCTTGCGGAGAAAGCCGGCAAAGAGAAACTCGTCCACAGTCGGCGGCAGCGGAGCCGATGCCGAGTATATCGACGGCGGATCCGCACCGATCGCGATGCAGACCGGCATGCGCTCACCGCGCTCCGCCATTTCGCGCCAGTGCGCAGCGCCAACCTTGTGGCGCTGCCAGTGCATCTTGAGCGTGTTGGGAGAGTCGTACTGCACGCGGTACATACCGACGTTGCGGATTCCGCGCTTCGGATCCTTCGAGATGACCATCGGCAGCGTGATGAATGGCCCCCCGTCTTCGGGCCAGCATGTGATGATCGGAATCTCACGCAGGTCTATTTCGTCGCCGCGCTGGACGATCTCCTGGCATCGTGCGGGGCCAGAGCGCAATCGGGGCGGGAACTTCGCGACTTCCATGAGCCGCGGCAACATCGAGAGCTTGCCGGCGATCCCTTCCGGCACCTTGAGGTCCATGAGATGCGTAATGCGTGCGCCGATCTCATCCAGGTCGGAGACACCAAGGGCCATCGACATCCGCTTGGCGGACCCGAAGAGATTGATCGCCACCGGGTAGCGCGAGCGTCGCCCGTTGTCGAGAATCACGTTCTCAAAGAGGAGAGCCTTGCCGCCACCACGTTGCTTCATCACCCGATCACTGATCTCGCACAGCTCGAGCTTCGCCTTCACCGGATGCGTCACGTGTACGAGCTCGCCGGCGCCTTCGAGTGCGATGATGAAGTCGCCGACAGAATTGATCGTCATGCGCTAGTGCTTCTCGCCAACGTGTATCGCGACGACTCCGAACGTATAGGAACGCCACCGCACCGCTTCGAAGCCCGCGTCGCGCATGCGTCGCGCGAGGTCGGATTCAGTCGGAAAGTGCGCAACCGACTTGGGCAGATAGTTGTATGCGCTGTGATGACGCGCGACGGCGTTACCGATCAATGGACAGAGATGGTTGAAATACAGGCGGTAGAGCCAGCCGACCATTGGGTTCTGCGTTGCACCGAACTCGAGAATGACAAATCTGGCACCAGGTTGCAGTACGCGATGAACCTCGCGCAACGACGCGTCCAGATCGACAACGTTGCGAATGCCGAAGACAACAATGGCCCCTCCCGCGAAGCCGTCCGCAAACGGCAGCTCGAGAGCGTCCGCTGTTACCGGGCGCACGACATCGCGCGATATCTTGCCCAGTCCCGCCCGAAGCATTGGCTCCGCGAAGTCAGCGGCCACTACCCAGCCGCGGAAGTCCCTTCGCGCAGAAATCTGCGAAGCGATGTCGAGCGTGCCGGCGCACAGATCCAGGTACGCCGCCGCAGGATCTCGCGCGACGTTGAGCTCGGCGATCGCCCGAGCCCGCCACCACTGATCCAGCCTGAAGCTGATGATGCGATTCACACGGTCGTAATACGGTGCTATGTCTGAAAACATCTGTTTGACATAGCGCCGCTTCACGGCGGCACCCGTCGCGGCGGCGTCCGCGGTCGCACGTTCGGTCTGGGACGCTGGCATGGAACGAAAGTTGACCGACGTTGTGGGTCCAAGCAAGCGTAGTCGCTTTTCGTCACGCCTTGCCCCGGGTGTCCGACTCTCGCACTGCGCCCTGTTATCACCATCTCCGCCGATGTCACCCCATGAAGTTCCTCATCGCCGGGTACGACCTCCCCGTACTGGCGCGCAAAACCCTGTCCAGGCTGCTGCAGGACAATCTCCTCGGCATGAGCGCCGCGTCGGCGTACAGTTTCTTCTTCGGCCTCTTTCCGACGTTCCTGCTCGCCGCTCCGGTACTCAGTCTCTTTGGCAACAAGCAGCAGCTCTTCGACAGACTGTTTCAATGGATGGCGCCTGCCCTTCCCGCGAGTGCTTTCGACCTCGTCCAGAGCGTGCTCAAGGACGTGATCTTCGCACAGAACGCGCCCGGCATCATGTCGCTCGGTGCACTCCTGGCGCTCTTCGCCGGAGCAAACATGTTCACGACACTCGCTGGAGCACTCAACGCCGCGTACGAAGTTCATGAATCGCGACCGTGGTGGCGCGTTGAGCTGATAGCAATCAGCGCGACGATCGTTTGCGTCATTACTATCGGCGCAGCGCTTTCGCTCCTCATGGGAGGAGATGCGCTCCTCGATCTTTTTTCCGAATCGTTAAGACTCGGCGGAGCTGCGGTTGCGCTATCCGCGCTCGCCCAGTACGCGCTCACCGTGCTGTTGATGGTGGGAAGCGTCTGGGCGATCTACATGCTGTTGCCGAACGTCACCGCGCAGAACAAGCTGCAGACGCTTGTTGGAGCTGTGGCGGCGACAGTGATGTGGCTCATCGTTACCACACTGTTCCGCTTGTACGTGACCCACTTCGGGGCGTACAACCGCACCTATGGAACGATTGGAGCGGTAATCATCCTGCTGATGTGGATGTATCTCTCGATGCTTGCCATCCTAACCGGTGGCGAGCTCAATGCCGAGTTGCGCCGCGGCACTGGGACCGCGGCGCTCAAACCACAGGGGCTGACGCCGAGTCTACACGCCAGCAGTCGCGTTGCTACTCACGAAGGAGCTCCGCACTCGAGCAGCTAGTTCGGTAAGCACCTTCGCAGCACCCGACTCGGGCTCGGCTACGACGATGGGTCGTCCGGAATCGCCGCCCTCCATTACCCTCGGGTACAGCGGCACTTCGCTAAGCAGCGGAAGGTTGAGCAGGTCCGCCAGTCGCCGCCCGCCACCGGATCCGAATAGTGCCGATGGCTTGCCACAGTGTGGGCACTCGAAGTACGACATGTTCTCGACAATGCCGAGTATGGGAACGCCAACTCGCTCGAACATTTTGGCACCGCGCAACGCGTCACCAGCAGCAACGTCCTGCGGCGTGGTAACAATGAGCGCGCCGTGCACATGCGTCGCCTGCACGAGAGAAAGTTGCGCATCGCCGGTTCCGGGAGGCATGTCAACGATAAGGAAGTCGAGCTTTCCCCACGCGACGTCGCGCAGAAACTGGTTGATGACCTTCATGATAATCGGTCCTCGCCAGATCGCCGGCTGGTCCGGCTGAACGAGAAACCCAAGCGATACAACGCGCACGCCATACGCCTCGTGCGGCACCATGCGATCGTGATTGTCCAGGCGCGGCGGCCCGTCGAGGCCAAGCATGCGCGGAACGTTCGGGCCGTAGATGTCCGCGTCCATGATCCCCACCCGCGCGCCGCCCTGTGCCAGCGCGACGGCAAGGTTCACCGCAACGGTGGACTTCCCGACCCCACCTTTCCCGCTGGAGACCGCGATGATGTTGCCAAGATCGGGAAAGGCCACTGGAGTGGGTGGCGCAACCGTCTTGGGCGTTGGTGCCTGATCCATTACCGGAAGCGCACGCCCCCGGGGAGTGTCGTCTGTCATACCGAAATGTAAATGCCGTGTCTCGCTCGCCCTGGCTCCGGACCGACCCGAGGCGCGGGCCTTCCCACGAAGGCCGAAAGCCCCGAACAGATGATAACTTTGCGAAAGCCCCCCTTGACCCGATACAACAACGATATATCTTAGACGCAGAGATATATCGTACGATATATCGAACTATATCTTGCGAGGAGAGTCATAAATGTCCGGATTCGACTGCGGAACCGACTGGATGCGTAGAGGGATGTGGAAGGGGAACTGGGGATTTGACGGCACGCCATTCTGGGGCGGTGGCCCGTGGCGGCCTCGAGGGGGTCCGCGAAGTGGAAGAGTTTTTGACCAGGGCGACCTCAAGTACGTGATCCTCCAGCTGCTGGTCGAGAAGCCGCGCCACGGCTACGAGATAATCAAGGCAATCGAGGAGCGCTTCGGCGGGGCTTACTCGCCAAGCCCAGGAACTGTCTACCCCACTCTAACGATGCTGGAAGACATGGGTTACGCGCGCGTCAACCCCGAGGAGGGCGGCAAAAAAGTGTACGAAATCACCGATGAGGGGCGCAAGTACCTGGAAGAGAACCGCTCGGCGGTTGACGATATCTTCTCGCGCATCACGGAGTTCGCGCAGAGCATCTTTGGCGAGCCGATGATGCAGGTTCATCGGGCAATGAAGGACGTCGGTCGCGCCGTCTACGTGCAGAACGCCAAGCGCACGCCGGAGCAGCTCAAGAAGATTTCCGAGATCCTGGAGCGCGCCGCAGCTGAGGTTGGAACTGTAGTCTAGGCCCGGAACAAACTCATACCAGCGTGGTGCATTCAGATCCAGTCGAATGCACCACGTTTTACTTGGGAGTCTGCGACCCTGCAAACAGTCTCGCAGCCGCGATGACGCGCCCAATCACTTCCGCCAGGCTGCCCTCGACGAGCGCACCGGACGCCTTCACATGTCCGCCGCCGCCGAACTGATGAGCAAACGCGTTCGCGTCCACACCACGCGTGGTCCGGAACGATATCTTCACGCGATTGTGACCCAGGTCTCTAAAGAATAGCGCCATTCTCGTCCCTGCCACGGAACGCGCATGTTCCGCAATACCTTCCATGTCCTCCGCGCGGACGTTGTGCTTCTCCATCGCGCCCGCCGGAACAGAAATCCACGTGAGACCATACTCGGGATCGACTTCAAGTGTCGCCAGCGCCTCGCGAAGCAGCGTGAGTCGGCCGACCGGCATCGACGCATAGATACGCTGATACATCTCCTCCGGCTCGACGCCAACCGCAAGTAGCTGCGCAGCAACCGCGTGACATCGCGGCGTGGTGTTGCTGAAGCGGAAACCGCCGGTGTCTGTCACCAGCGCGACGTACAACGAGTTTGCAATTGCCGGCGTAATGTCGCATTCGAGTACTTGCGCCACATCGAATACGAGCTCTCCCGTCGCGCACGCACTCGTATCCGAAAAGATCTCACTGCTCGGCGGATCGTCGCTCGGCACATGATGGTCTATGACCAGCTTTGGAACGACCATCGCGCGCACGACATCAGCGAGCTTGCCAAGACGCCTGAGGTCAGCGATGTCGAGCACGATCACAACATCAGCGGCGCGCATTACGTCAGCCCCGCCGTCCGCAAGCTCGACCATGCGGACGTCGTTGCCCAGCAGGAAGCGAAACATGTCCGGCCACGGCGTCGGATTGACAATGGATACAGTCATGCCGCGCTGCGCCAGCATTCGCGCGAGCGCTGTTTCCGACCCGCAGCCGTCGCCGTCCGAGTTGATGTGCGTGGACAAAACAATCGAGCGTCCCGCGCGCAATTCACGCGCGAGACGCTCGATCGCCGCCCGCCGCTCGGCCGGGACGGCCAGAAGATCACGCACCAGCTTTTTCGGCGCGACCGAGCTTGGAGTGACTCTTTCCGTACAGGAAGTAGATCAGCAACCCTATCGCCATCCAGACGATCAGACGGATCCACGTGTCAGCCGGCAGGAACCCCATCAACGCACCGCAACTGATTATCCCGAGAATCGGCACAAGCGGGACGAGCGGCGTGCGGAATGGTCGCTCGAGATTCGGCTGGCGATA
>JBDTIP010000212.1:0-5023 GCA_039936295.1 Gemmatimonadaceae bacterium | reverse complement strand
GTCGGACCGCTCATCAGTCGCGCATCGCACGACTCGATTCGCGCCGCGCTCGCCGATGCGAACGCGGAGTCACTGTTCACGAGTCCGGTGCCTGACACGGCCGAATTCAACCACGGCAATTTCTTCGCGCCCACGGTAGTCCGCGGCGGCGATCCGGATGGACTGCTAGCGCAGCGCGAACTATTCGGCCCGGTGCTCGCAGTCTTTACGGCGGAAGATCTCGATCACGCGCTAAGTCTCGCGAATCGGACGAAGTACGGCCTCAGCGCGTCGCTCTTTACACGCGACATCAAGGCCGCGCTCGACTACATAAACCATATTCACGTTGGCCTCGTGCGCGTCAATGGAGACACCACCGGTGTCGATCCTCACGCGCCTTTCGGCGGCATGAAGGGCTCCAGTTCTGGGAGCCGCGAACAGGGTCCGGCGGCGCGAGAGTTCTATACCGAGATCAAGACTGTTCAGGTGAATCCGTGACCAACACCGCGACTGTGTCGGATGTGGAATCGGAGACGTTCAACGACGCGTCCGCGGAGCCGGCATTTCCGTCGAAGATCAGTGTTGTCGATTCCCATACGGAAGGAGAGCCGACGCGTGTCGTGTTGAGTGGCTGGCCGCAGCCGGAGGGTGCGACAATGGCCGAGCGTACTGACGACTTGCGGAGACGATACGATCACCTCCGTCGCGCTGTCGCGTGTGAGCCGCGTGGACAGGATGCAATCGTTGGAGCGCTCCTCACTCCACCGGTGAATCCAGGCTCGACGACGGGCGTCATCTTCTTCAATAATGGCGCGTACCTCGGGATGTGCGGCCATGGCGCGATCGGCGTGGTGCGCACCCTCCAGCACCTCGGGCGCATCACACCGGGTTCTATACGGCTTGATACTCCCGTCGGTACAGTCTCTGCCGAGCTTGGCGTCGACGGAAGCGTGACGATCGAGAACGTTCCATCTTACTGCTACGCGCGCAATGTCAGCGTCGATGTTCCCGGTGTCGGGCCGGTTGTCGGCGATGTGGCCTGGGGTGGCAATTGGTTTTTCATCACGCATGATACGCCAGTCGGCGTGACGCCCGCCAACGCGAAGGAGCTTACGCGGATCACCCAGGCCATCCAGGACGCGATCAACGCCGCCGGTATAACCGGTGCGAATCGCGAACCGATCGATCACATCGAAATTTCCGCCGCTCCATCTCGCGCGGACGCGGATTGTCGGAATTTCGTACTGTGTTCTGGCGGGGAGTACGATCGTTCGCCGTGTGGAACCGGAACATCGGCGAAACTCGCGGTGCTGTACGCAAAGGGTGAGCTACCGATAGGTACTCGCTGGCGCCAAGAGAGCATTACCGGTAGCCTGTTCACCGGTTGGCTCACTACCAACGTCAGAGGCGAGTTGATCCCGCATATACGAGGCACGGCGTACGTCACTGCCGAGTCCACGCTTCTGTTCGACGAGGCGGATCCGTTCCGCGGCGGGATTCGTTCGGCGTGAAGGCCGCGTCGATCACACTTCTGTGCGCTCTCGGTTGATGACGGATAATCCGGACGCCGTCGTGGTCGGGGCGGGCATCGTTGGTGCAGCATGCGCCGCCGCGCTCGCGCGCGACGGGATGCGAGTGATGATACTCGACGAGAGCTTCGCTGGCAGCGGTACGACCGCCGCCGGCATGGGGCATCTCGTCGTGATGGACGATTCTCCAGCGCAGCTTGCGCTCACAGCATATTCGACGCGGCTCTGGGCCATGCTCACGCCGGACCTGCCGCGCAATGTCGAGCATGAGGCATGCGGGACCCTGTGGGTGGCTGAAGATGAGAGCCAGCTGGATGCGGTGCGCGAGAAGCAGCGCGTATACTCCCAGCACGGTGTTGACGCCGAAGTTCTGTCGCCAGCTCAGCTTTCGGAAGCCGAGCCACACCTGCGGGCGGGCCTTGCCGGGGCACTGTACGTTCCGGGCGACGGAGTCATCTATCCTCCGAACGGCGCGCGGGCTCTCCTCAAGATTGCAGCCGAACACGGCGCTTCATTGCGCGAGGGCGTTCGGGTCAACGCCATCGCGGCGCGTGAGGTAGTCGCAGGGAGCGAACGGATCTCATGCGACATCGTCGTCAATGCAGCGGGCGCACAGGCAGCACGCCTCACGCCCGGGATTCCAATCGTGCCGCGCAAGGGACATCTAGTAATCACCGACCGCTACCCTGGATTTTGCAGGCATCAGCTCGTTGAGCTCGGATACCTTGCGAGCGCCCACACCATGTCGACGGAATCCGTTGCATTCAACGTCCAGCCTCGCGCAACTGGCCAGCTGCTAATCGGCTCATCGCGAGAGTTGGTAGGATGGGACGCCTCGATCAATCGCTCGATCGTGCGAAAGATGCTCGACCGCGCACTCGATTTCATGCCGACGCTGGCGCTGACTTCGGCGATCCGTACCTGGACTGGTTTCCGGCCAGCGACTCCCGACAAGCTACCGCTCATCGGCGCATGGGAAGAAACGCCCGGTCTCTGGATCGCCAGTGGCCACGAAGGTCTCGGTATTACGACATGCCTGGGCACTGGGCAGCTACTCGCCGACATGATTGCTGGTCGCAACACGGCGATCGATGTCGTTCCATTCGCGCCGTCGCGAGTACTCTCCAGCGCAGTCGCGCACTAATGCCGCAGACTGGCGTACGAACTGGCGTACGATCCGAGCTCAACATCCTCGTGGATGATCGTCCGGTCCGCGTGGCCGCCGGCATCTCCGTTGCATCGGCACTCTTCAATCTTGGCGTGACTTCGTACGCTCAGTCGGTCACCGGTGAGCCGCGCGCTCCGCTGTGCGGCATGGGCGTGTGTTTTGAGTGCCGGGTCACGATAGATAGCCGACCGCATCAGCGAGCCTGCCTGATTCCGGTTGTTGAAGGTATGCACGTAATAACAGCGAGCAATCCCGGATGACGCCGCACGCATACGCCGACGACGAGATCGTCGCAGCCGATGTCGCGGTGATTGGCGCGGGTCCTGGCGGAATTGCTTCCGCGGCTTGTGCCGCCGAGCGCGGTCAACGGGTTGTGGTGATAGACCGCGGCTCCCTTCCGGGGGGCCAAATCTGGAGGCACCTGCGCGACGGAGCGATTCCCCGCGTCGCCGCGCAATGGATATCCCGATTCGAGCGGTCAGGCGCACGGTTCATCGGTACAGCGTCTGTCGTGGACGCACACGGTGAGACACGCGGCTTCGATCTGCTCGTTGACGCGTCGGGACATGCTGTGAGCGTTCGGGCGCGTGACATCATCCTCGCGACGGGAGCTCGGGAGCTGTTCATCCCGTTTGAAGGATGGACACTTCCGGGTGTCATGGGCATTGGTGGCGCACAAGCTCTCCTGAAGTCGGGTGCATCGTTCACGGGGAAGCGCGTGGTAATCGCCGGCTCCGGCCCACTTATGCTTCCCGTAGCTGCTTCTCTGGCGCGGTCCGGCGCGAGAGTTGTGCTCGTGGCGGAGCAGGCAAGTCGCGTTGCCGTGGCGCGATTCGCTGCTGCGTTGTGGCGATCCCCGTCCATGCTTGCGCAGGCCGCGAAGTATCGTGCCCGATTTCTTTCATCGCCGTACTCCACCGGGACGTGGGTGACGGCGGCGCACGGCTTTGGCCGACTCGAGAGTGTAACTGTCACCGATGGAAAGCGAACGTGGCGCGAAGTGGTGGATGTTTTGTGCACGGGTTACGGGCTCATTCCGAACGTCGAGCTCGCTCAGCTGCTTGGCTGTGAGACACGCGATGGAGCGGTGATTGTCGACGAGCGACAACGCACATCAATAGCGAGCGTTCTCGCAGTTGGCGAGGCGACCGGTATTGGCGGCGCGCCGCTCGCGCTCGTTGAAGGTGAAATTGCTGGATCGACTGTCGGCGTGCAGACCTCGCCCAGCTCATCGTTGACGCGGCGGCGCTCGGTGCTCAAGTCCGCCGCCAGGAGCATGCTGGACACATTCACGCCCCGCGCCGAGCTGCGAGCGTTACCGACGATCGACACGATTGTGTGTCGATGCGAGGATGTAAAGTATGGCGCAGTGCAGCACGCCATCTGCGCCCGCCAGGCCAAGCTGTATGCACGTGCGGGAATGGGTTCGTGCCAGGGACGCACTTGCATGCCGGGTCTGGACTTCTTATTCGCCTGGCAAGCGGACAGCGTACGGCCGCCTATCGAGCCGACTCCAGTATCAGTACTAGCTTCGGACATCGCGAACAGCGCGAGTTCGGCTTACTCTATCAACTCCTCTGTCGGAGAAGCGTACCAATGAAGAAGGTGCAATGGACGGGTGTATTCCCAGCGATCACGACGCCATTCAATCACGACCTCACGGTCGATCATGACTTCATCGCCCGTCACGTTTCGTGGCTCGTGGATCACGGCTGCACCGGTATCGTTGCGCTCGGCTCCCTGGGCGAGAGCGCGACGCTGGACTTCGAGGAGAAGGTCGAGATCCTTGAGACATGCGTTCGATCCGTTGGCAAGCGCGTACCAGTTGTCGCCGGTATCGCTGGACTTCGAACGTCTGAGTGCGTTGCACTCGCCAAACGAGCCGCTGGCGCCGGATGCGAAGGGATCATGGCTCTGCCCCCATATGTGTACAAGGGGACGTGGCCCGAGATGCGGTACCACTTCAGCTCGGTCATCGGCGCCACGGATCTCTCTTGCATGCTCTACAACAATCCGATTGCCTACGGCACCGATGTCACGCTCCCGCAGCTGGAAGAGCTCACGCGTCACGAGAATCTGCACGCAGTGAAGGAGTCAAGCGGCGACGTTCGCCGCGTCACTGCCGTGGTGGCGCAGCTCGGCAAGCGGTTGAATGTATTCGCCGGAATGGACGACATGATCGTCGAGGCGATCGTGATGGGGGCGAGCGGATGGATCGCCGGGCTGGTCAATGCACTGCCGGCGGAGTCGGTTGAGCTGGTGCGGCTTGCGAGTGCAGGCAAGATCAAGGAAGCGCGTGCAATCTACGATTGGTTTCTCCCACTCCTGCGTCTCGATACAGTACCGG
>JBDTIP010000211.1:0-7179 GCA_039936295.1 Gemmatimonadaceae bacterium | reverse complement strand
GATGTCCACACCCCCGACGGAGGCCACTTCGAGGGTGACCCGCGTTGGGTTCTCAAGCGTGCCCTTGCTCGCGCCGAGTCCATGGGGTTCAGGATGAACGCAGGGATGGAGGCCGAGTTTTTCATGTTTCGGCCCGGTGTGGAGGGCGACGCGTCGACCGCAACCCACGACGTGGGCAGCTACTTCGACCTCGCCCCATCAGACTTGGGCGAGGACGCTCGCCGAGCGATAGTGATTGCACTCGAGAAGATGGGCTTCGAGGTCGAGGCAGCGCATCACGAGGTTGCACACGGCCAGCACGAGATCGACTTCCGCTATGCCGACGCGCTGCATACGGCCGACAACATCGCCACCTTCCGCTTTGTCGTGAAGTACGTTGCCCAGCAGTTTGGCCTCGTCGCGTCCTTCATGCCCAAACCCATCTTCGGCCAGAGCGGCAGCGGCATGCACACCCACCAGTCGCTGTTTCGCGGGAACGACAACGCTTTCTATGACGCCACCGGTCAGTACGAGCTGAGCGAGATTGCGCTGCATTACATCGGCGGTCTGCTGAAGCACGCTCGTGGATACACCGCGATCACCAATCCACTCGTCAATTCGTACAAGCGGCTGCTGACGGGTTATGAGGCGCCTGCGAACGTCGCTTGGTCGATGCGCAATCGTTCACCCATGCTCAGGATTCCAGCGCGACGCCAGATCGGGACACGTGTCGAGCATCGTGCGCCGGACCCATCCGCGAATCCATATCTCGCCCTCGCCGTCATGCTCTCGGCTGGCCTCGACGGCATCGAAACTCATGCGGATTCCCGCGAACCGGTCAACGAAAATATCCGGGAGATGTCACACCGCGAGCGCAGACGGCTTCGAATAGATGATCTCCCGCATGATCTGAACGAAGCGTGCGACGAGCTCGAGAAGGATGATGTCGTGCGCGATGCGCTCGGTCCACACGTTACCCGCCACTTCCTTGCCGCCAAGCGCGAAGAGTGGAGTGACTACATGACGCAGGTGAGCAAGTGGGAGCTCGATAGCTATCTCGCGAAGTACTGACCAGATACAAATCGTTCGCAACACCTTCGATTCGTACGGACTCACTCCGTTTCTGTTGTCCCTTCGATATCTAGAGCGCCCACATGGCTTCGGCCACGAGCGCAAACTTTGCAATTACGATGTCCTTCTCGAACCGCAGCACTTCGACAGTGCCCCGCTTGCCGACAAGGTAGATCAATCCAACCGGTACCGCGGCTGACTCGTTGTTCTTTTCGGTAACAACCTTGAGAAGTCCGACGGTGGCAACGCGATCCGCCGTTTGCGGCGTCGGTGGCTCCGGTTGGACGTTGTACATGCGTGCCCGAGCAGGGCTGCCGGTCGCTGAGTAAAGCACGATGGTCAATACCCGCATATCCGGGGTCACGGGCTTCCTCAGATCGGTTGACGCCGCCGAACCTTCCACGGAATCCTTTAATGACTGCTTCCCGCATACCAGTTGGTGGACGTCGATTCCGTCGCCAATCAAGCCCACTGCTGCATCGCGGATGCGGAGAGTCACCGCGCTGTCTGCTGGCGCGAATACCGGCTTGCCATCCGCGAACACCTGGCAGGATCCGTCTTCGCGGAACTCCCCCGTAATCTTTATCAGCTTCTTGGCCGACGCAGCAATGGGCCGAATACCGTGCTGCGCAGGCAGCGCGATCGCAGTTGGCCCGATGGCAATCATGCTGCCGCACACCACACACCCGATCCGCAACAATGTCTTCATGCCCCAATCTCGCAGCTGTCGCGTCCAGCGGTTCGGCCGGATCCGCACGCGTTGTACCCGATCAGCCCACGTACTCCGTTGCGATCCAGCGACCGAAATACAAACCGGCGCCACTCCCGACGATCGATATCATGAAGGCAGTCATCGTTCCGAAGAACGCGCCAAGCCACCACCCGATCGATCCGCCGACGAATGAGCCGACCAGACCAAGGACCTTCGTCATTCTAGCCACTCTCCAATTGGCGCCGCGGCCGGCGCGCTGGGCGCGCACAACGAGCCGCGTGCTCACGCGTCCCGCGCACCTGATATTGGGTAGAGACTGCGCCGGACCCGCTCGCGTAACTGACGCGGGCGGGTCCATGTGTGGATATGCGCTGGCCTCGGCACACATCTGAATGGCCCACCTTCGCGCCGTGCCGTAGATTCTCATGCAATGAATCCGTCGCGCCAGGACCAGGCGTACTCCATCAGACCCGCCTCGGCACCCGCAGCCACGTCAAGCGACGATCTGTCGCTCATCAGGCGCATCGGCGACGGAGACGAGTCGGCCCTGGCGACGCTGTACGATCGCTGGTCGCCAGTTGCTTACTCACTGGTCGTTCACCTGTTGGATGACGCTGATGGCGCGGAGGATGTCGTGGAGGAAACCTTCTGGCAGGTGTGGCAGCGGGCATCGTCGTACGATGCCACGCGCGGCACGGTCAGAACGTGGATTCTTACCATCGGCCGCAGCCGCGCGCTCGACCGCTTGCGGAGCCGTAAGCGTAGTCGCGAAGACCTCTCGACTGACCTCACGCTCGTTCGCGATCCACACGCCGATCCCTCGCAGCAGGCCGAAGGAGCAGAGCGCACTCATTTAGTGTACGCAGCCCTCCAACAGATCCCGGACGAGCAGCGCGTCGCGCTGGAGCTCGCCTACTTCCGCGGGCTCAGCCAGTCCGAAATCTCCGAGTTGCTCGGCGAGCCGCTCGGCACCGTGAAGACCAGAATGCGCCTTGGCATGCAGAAGCTGCGCGACATGCTGGTGGGCTTGCGGGAGGTGAGAACATGAACGACGACGAAACACCAATCGTTCAGCCAAAACGCCAGCATCCGGACGATGCCGGCGAGCCCCAGCCTGTGCACTCGCCAGAAAACAAGGTCGATCGGGCATACGATGTCGCTGGTGCGGCACTCGGTGCGCTCGGCCAGGGTGAGGAGGCCGATCTTTATGCAGCAGCTGCCGCCGATCCATCCGTGTCGGCAGAGCTCGCAGCGATGGAAGCCGTCGTCGGCGAGCTGGCGCGGCTCGTACCAGCGGTCCCGATGAACCGCGGAAGGTCGGCCGGAATCCGCTCGCGTCTCATCACGCGTGCCGCGGCCAGTAACGCCGGTCGGCCCACGACGCGGACCACCGCGCCGGATGTCGATCACAGCACCGGACGGTCCGCACGCACCGCGGCTCAATCGCCTCGCAGGCCAGCTCCGTCACCTGCCGGCGGTTCCAACTCTCGGCCGACGCCCGTTCACGTCATCCCGTTTGAACCGCGCTCGCCAGCGGCGACGCGACGTATTGTGAGCACGATGGCTCTCGCGGCCGCGTTTCTCATCGCGGCTTTCGGGATTTACAGCTGGCGCAACCGCCAGTCGTCGCCGGTCTCCCAAACCGCCTCGGTTCCACGCGACTCGGCTCTCGATGCCAGGATCGCATCCCTGACGGCCTCGGTCGCGCAAAAGGACAGCCTCATCGCTGCCCTCACTGGGATGCACACCAAAGTCATCGACCTCGCCAGCTATCCGGCCGCCGAGCCGATGGGTCGCATGTTCTGGGACCAGAAAAAGCAGATGTTCATAATGTACGCGTCAAATTTGAAGCGACCACCCAACGGGATGGTCTATCAAGTGTGGCTCATGCCGCGTGGTGCAGCACCCGTTTCGGCGGGCACGTTCATGCCAGATTCGACGGGCTCCGCAGTGATGGTGGCAAAGCATCCCATGGAACCGGGCACCCTGCGCAGGGTCGCTGTAACCGAAGAGCCCGACGGCGGCGTTCCGGCGCCCACGGGCGCTATCGTTTTCTCTGGCGTTGGTCGATAATTTCGAACGAGCGATCCATTGCAACATGGATGTGATCTCACCGTATTATTTGCTGTATTGAAGGCCGCATCTTAGCCGTTCAACGTACGGTACCGGTCCAATCGAGTGGCGGGCCGATAATTAAAACTGGACCCGGCGTTTTCGGGGCTACGACCACGTATCGCCGCTTGTCCAAAAACACTGGAGCCGGATTCTTGCCTCGCCATGATTGATGTCTTCGTAGCGCGCCAGCCAATATTCGACCGCCGCGACGCCCTCGCGGGGTACGAGCTGCTGTATCGCAACACGGCTCTGTCCACGATCGCCGACGGGGCGGCCGCGGATGCCATGTGTACGGATACAGTCATTCACTCCTTCCTCGATATCGGCCTCGAGGACCTGACGGACGGGCATCGCGCATTCATTAATTGCACCCGCGAGTTTCTGTTGGACGGCCAAGTCGAGCTGCTTCCGCCGAGTAAGGTGGTCATCGAAGTCCTCGAAACTGTCGGGAATGATGCCCCGGTCGTCGCGGCATGCCGCCGTCTTACGCAGAACGGGTACCAGCTAGCCCTCGACGACTACGTGGACGATCAGTCGTTCGACGCGCTGCTCCACACGGTTGGCATCGTCAAGCTCGACGTTCTTCACAGAAAGCCAGGCGAGCTTGCGGCACTCATTCGCCGTCTGCGCCAGTTCAAGCTGCAGCTGCTCGCTGAGCGAGTGGAGACGGTGGAGATGCACCAGGAGTGCATGAAGCTCGGTTTCGACTTGTTCCAGGGTTATTTCTATCGCCGTCCGGAGCTCGTGATCCGAAAGGAGATCGAGGTAGGCCAGACGGCGATGCTGCGTTTGCTCAACATGCTGCGCGATCACGAGACGCCCGACGCCGCGATCGAAAGCGGCTTCCGCTCGGATCCAACGCTCACGTACAAGTTGCTTCGCATCGTGAACTCAGCGTCAGTGGGCGGCCGCGGCATCGATTCGATTGGTTACGCGATACGCATGGTCGGACGCCAGATGCTCTACCGCTGGCTCGCGTTGCTCATGGTGTCGTCCATGGTAACGGGCAACGACGTGAGCGACCAGCTGGTGTACGCCGCGTTGTTGCGTGCGCGCTTGTGCGAGCTCATCGCTGAGTCGAGTCCGCAGGTACGGCATCCCCAGGCATTGTTCATGACTGGATTGTTCTCGATGCTGGATGTGCTGCTGCGCATGCCGATGCGGGACGTTCTTGCGCGTGTGAGCGTGTCAGACGAGATCCGTCAGGCGGTGATGGAAGGCATCGGCCCCTACGCTGAGCCGTTGCTACTTGCCGACGCATACCAGCGCGGCGAGTGGGATCAGGTTGATGTGCTTGCCTCGTCGCTTGGCGTTCTTCCCATGCAGATGGCGTGGCTATACACCAAGTCGCTCACCTGGGTGAACGAGCAATTGAGCGGCGTGCGCGACGCAGCCGCCGCGTGACATCGTAGGCGCCGCTCCGCTGCGCCTACCATTTCACCGTCGCTCCGCTGCGCGTTGCACCTCACGATTCGCTGTTATCATCGCGGCGGTCGGTATGCCGCCGGTCGCCGTGCCTGCGATCGTGCACCTTTCCGCCAGCGCGCTCGTTGAACCACTTCCATGTGACTAGCAGCGCGACCCCGGCAATGATGTAATAAGCCGGGCGAAACAGGTCGGCGAATGCGGGCTGTATCTCATCCACCTGGTGTACAGTAGCCGCTAGCGCCACCGCCAACACCCAGATGATTAGCAGTGGCGTGGCATTGCGTCCGCGCCAGACCTTCAACGTCTCTCCGTCCGGCTACTGATCGGCTTCCTGATCATTGCCGGAGGCTTCCAGTCGTGTCAACATTGCTTCGATCCGTTCCAGTCGCGTAATGAGATCGGAGAGATGTTTTTCATGCTCGGTTGGACTCTCCAGCTCGAATGTGAGCGCGCCTTCAGTTTCCAGCCGCGCAACGCGTACGTCGGACATGCGCCCGATGCCCTGTTTGCGTGCGGCCGATTCGAGCTCCGATTGCGTGACGAGGTTGTGTTTCATGTTCTCGTCGAGAAACTTGCCGTGGTGCATCAGTATCGTGGTGCTTCCCTCGACGACACGATCAAGCTTCTTGTGCTGGTAGAGTAGTCGCACTACAACGTAATTCGCGGCGATCAGCACCACTGCGCCGAGCAGGCCGCCGACGAGTGAATTGTCGTTGCCGATTATCGCATTCTGCACGGTGTTCGACAACAGCAGCAATACAACGAGATCAAACGAGGTGAGCTGACCCAGCGTTCGTTTGCCGGCCACTCGGAGGAGCACAATGAGGAAGCCGTATACCAGTACCGACCGCACGACTTTTTCGGCGATCGACACTCCGGGAACGAAAAGGTTGGTTGAAAGCTGACTCAGCATCCCGGAATTTAGCATTCACGGGGCAACGGCGCGCACACCACGCTGATGGCTGGGCAGGTATGGCCGCTGGCACCGGTCGCCGCGCCGGCTGGCGTTCTGTCGTAGGCCGATCAGGCGCTACGGCTGAACGTTGAGTCCGAGTTTGCACTGTGATCCGCCACTGCTCGGCGACTCACGCGGTTGGCAGATCGAATCCGATCTCGGCCCCGCGGCCGACCTCGCTCGCGGCGTGGATCGTACCATCGTGCGCTTCAACAATTCCCTTGGCAATGGCGAGCCCGAGACCGGCGCCCGTGCGCGTCGTGTTGCGTGCCTGCCAGAATCGATCGAAGATGTGCGGCAGGTTGTCCTCGCTGATTCCCCGTCCGCTGTCGCGGACGCTGAACCGCACACTGAAGGGGCCGTCTGCTGCTGCGGTCACTTCGATAACGCCGCCGCCTGGTGTGAACTTGATCGCGTTGCCGATGAGATTGCTGAACACTTGCTGCAGTCGTTCGCGATCGGCCATTACATCCGGAAGATCCTCGTCTGCGCGACAGACGAGGCTGACATTAGCGGCTGATGCGGCGGGCGACATCTCCTCCCGGGCGTCGTTGATGAGTGTTTCGGGTGAGACGGGCCGCGTCTCCACAGCGAAGCCGCCGGCCTCGATGCTGGATACGTCCAGTAGATCGCGGATGAGACTGTTCGCGCGATCGACCGCGCGCTTGATGACCTGCGTCTGCTGTAGTGCGACCTCGGGTAAATCGCCGAGAAATACTTCGGCGAGGTATGAAGCGCTCAGTACAATGGTGTGCAGAGGATTGCGAAGATCGTGTGACACGATTGCGAGAACGTCGTCGCGCGCTTGTGCTGCGCGTTGTGCGGCACGGTACAGCCGCACGTTCTCCAGCGCGCCACCCACGAGCCGCGCAAGCTGATCGAGCACCACACCGTCGCCGCCGCGATGCGCCCAGACGTC
>JBDTIP010000210.1:0-8621 GCA_039936295.1 Gemmatimonadaceae bacterium | reverse complement strand
CTACTGACAAACTTGTCATCGCGCGCGATGGCTGTGGGGTTCCGGTGTTCGGAACTCCGCTCGTTGCAATGGCTCGCGCTTTCTCGCGATTTGCTGTGGCAATGCGGACCGGTGATGATCTGCCCCTGCGTGTCGGGAGCGCGATGCTTTCCAATCCGTTCCTGGTGGGTGGCACCGATCGATTCGACACCGTGCTCATGGAAGATGCGCCTGGCATTCTCTGCAAGATTGGCGCGGAAGGCGTTCATGCGGCCGCTGTTGTGAGCGCCGGCATAGGCATCGCTGTCAAGGTCGAGGACGGTGCGTCGCGCGCACAGTACCCGGCTCTGTTAGCCCTGCTGCAGCATCTCGGTGCGCTCCCGGATCCACTTACGGCGCGGCTCGCCGAGATTGCGAGAAAAGCAGTGCGGGACACTCGCCATGAGGTCGTGGGTGAGATTGTCGTTGGCGCAATGATGTGATGCGCCGCGCGCGGGCCTGCCGTGGCGCCGCGCGCAATCGCACTTATCGTTGACATTATGGAGCAGCCCAATCTTTTCGATGATTCGATGCGCGCGCTCGTGCGTATCGCCGCCGCCGTTGCCGGGCCGTCGCTTGCGGTCACGCGCCGCGTGATGGCCGACTCTGTGAACGTTGCTTCGTCGGATGAGGTGGATGAGGTACTGCTGCAGTCGTATCTCTTCGCCGGCTTCCCGCGTGCGCTGAATGCAGCTCGCGCCTGGCGCGAGATCTCCGGCACGCCGGCGCCGGATACGGACGCAGAAGCTGTGGCAGCATCGGAATGGGAAGACAGGGGAGCACTGGCGTGCAGGACCGTGTACGGCAACAAGTACGACGCATTGCGCGATGCGGTCGGTCGACTCCATCCAGCGCTGGATGCGTGGATGGTGTCGGATGGGTATGGAAAGGTCCTGTCGCGCCCGGGACTCAGTCTCGTGCAGCGGGAGTTGTGCATCGTTGCAGCTTGCGCGGCATCGGAGCAGATG
The DNA here is from genome assembly GCA_039936295.1 of Gemmatimonadaceae bacterium. Taxonomy (GTDB): domain Bacteria; phylum Gemmatimonadota; class Gemmatimonadetes; order Gemmatimonadales; family Gemmatimonadaceae; genus Fen-1247. Next base: position 7,635 of record JBDTIP010000210.1, on the reverse strand, counting down.
CCGCAGCTGAAATCGCACCTCCGTGGCTCGCTGAGCTGCGGCGCGACGATCGAAGACCTGGCGCTGACGCTGTCGGCGCTCGGCGACATCGTCTCTCGCGAAGCGCTCGCAGCGGCGCGTGAGGAATTGAATCGAATCAAGGAGAGTCGGCAGTGTTCATCGATAAAGTGACCGTGCGCGCGATCGCTGGCACCGGCGGCTCCGGTTGCCAGTCGTTCCGTCGCGAAAGCCTTGTTCCACTCGGCGGCCCCGATGGCGGCGACGGCGGGCGCGGCGGAGACGTGATCGTGCACGGTGATTCCAACCTCGCGACGCTGCTCGACTACACATATCGCGATGAGTGGGCCGCGGACCGGGGTCAGCACGGAATGGGCTCCAACATGACTGGCCGAAGTGGCAAGGACATCTACATGCCAGTTCCCCCGGGCACGATCGTGCGAGATGCAGCGACAGGTGAGATGATTGCCGACGTCCTCGCCGACGGCGAGGAGTTCATCGTCGCCAAGGGTGGTCGCGGCGGCAAGGGGAACGCGTTCTTCGTCACTGCAACGCATCAGTCGCCGCGGGAGTGGCAACCCGGCGAGGAAGGTCAGGAGCGCACCCTGGAGCTTGAGCTGAAGCTCATTGCCGACATTGGTCTCGTGGGCCAGCCCAACGCGGGAAAGTCCACTCTGCTATCCGTGATTTCGGCGGCGCGCCCCAAGATCGCAGATTATCCGTTCACGACGTTGCAACCCAACCTCGGCGTCGTGCAGCTTTCCGACCATCGCACGTTCGTCGTGGCCGACATCCCCGGGATCATCGAAGGTGCCGCCGAGGGACGCGGGCTCGGGCTGCAATTTCTGCGGCACATCGAGCGAACCAGAATCCTTGCGATGCTGATTCCCATCGACGCGATGGATTGGCAGGCTGAATACGATCAGCTTCGCATCGAGGTCGCCAAGTACAGTGCGGAGCTAGCGGCCAAGCCACACTGTGTGGTGTTCACCAAGCTCGATCTTTTTGGCGAGGAGTATGTGCCTCCCATCGAGGCGCCGGGCGCTTTCGCCATTCTGTCGATCAGTGCAGCAAATCGCGAGGGCCTCGCGCCCTTGCTTTCCACATGGTGGAGCGAGTTGCTACGGCTTAAGGCCGGGCTCGCGAAGCCTGATGCGGCAGCGGCTCCGCTCCCCTGAGCTTGACGCACATCTCGCACGTTGCGCGTCCAGGGAGCGCGGAATGGCCGGCCGAATTCGCAGCCGTCAATTCAGCGCCGGCGCAGCTTCACTATATAGGTGACATGCGTGTGCTGTCGCGTCCTTGCGTGGCGATAGTCGGGAGTCGCGAGCCCTCCAGTTACGGCATGAGGATCGCGCGAGAGCTTTCCGGCGCGCTCACAGCAGCCGGTGCCTGCGTCGTGAGTGGAATGGCCTTCGGTATCGACGCAGCGGCGCACCGCGCAGCGCTGGAGGCTGGCGGACAAACAGCCGCTGTGCTCGGTGGCGGAATCGATTGCGTCTACCCCAGGGCACACGCTGAGCTGTACGACGCAATCGCCCGCTCCGGCGTTGTGGTATCTGAGTTTCCGCCCGGCACCGCTCCGTTCAGGGGATGCTTTCCCCGTCGCAATCGCATCATAGCCGCACTCTGCAAACTGACCATCGTCGTCGAAGCAGGCGTGAAGAGCGGCGCGCTGATCACGGCGACGAACGCGATCGAGCTTGGCCGCAACGTCGCGGCCGTTCCGGGACCCATCGATTCCCCGCAGAGCGCCGGCGCCAATCTACTGCTCCGCGACGGCGCCCATGTCATCGCGAGCATCGATGACGCACTCTCGCTAGTTGCGCTCAGTCCTGCATCCGCCCGACGTCCGGCTGTCGCGCTCGGCGACGACGAAGCAGCGGTCTGGGACGCGGTCGCACAGCACGCCGCAGTCAGCTCGGACGAGATAATCGCGCGAACCGGCTGGCCGGCAAGCCGATGCCTCGCAGCACTCACGCGTCTGGAAATTCAGGGATTGCTCGAATGCTCGCCGAGCGGCGTCATCGCGCGGCTGTGAGCGAGCTCGCGGTGCGCCATCTGTACATTCACGTTCCATTCTGCGCACGACGATGTTCCTACTGTGACTTCGCGATCACCGTGCGCGCAGCTACTCCGGTAACGCAGTTCAACGCCGCGCTCGAGCTGGAGCTGGCCATGCTCGATACTTCGACGTGGAATCTCGATACTGTGTACATGGGTGGCGGAACCCCGTCGCGGCTTGGTCCCGCCATTGGCGACGTCCTTGGCATGGTGCGCGACCGCGCTCCGGTCGCACCAGACGCGGAGGTGACCATCGAGGCCAACCCGGACGACGTCACGCCGGCCAATGCGTCTGCGTGGTTTTCCGCCGGCATCAATCGCGTGTCGCTTGGCGCGCAGACTTTCGATTCGTCGAGCCTGGAATGGATGCATCGAACGCACACGTCGGAACAGATCGGTGCCGCGGTGCACGTGCTGCGCGATGCAGGGATTGCCAACATCTCGCTCGACCTCATCTTTGCCCTTCCTGAGACGCTAGGCCGCAAATGGAATGTGGATCTCGACAGGGCTCTCGCGCTTGGTCCAGATCACATCTCACTGTACGGCCTCACTGTCGAGCCGCATACGCCGCTCGGCAAATGGCGTGACCGTGGCGAGGCGGTCGAAGCGCCTGAAGAGCGCTACGAGAGCGAGTTCCTGATTGCTCACGAGCGACTCGGCGACGCCGGATTCGAACACTACGAAGTTTCAAATTTCGCACTTCCCGGCCGGCGTGCGCGACACAATTCCGCCTACTGGCGCGGCGTTCCATACGCCGCGATCGGGCCTTCGGCGCACGCCTTCGACGGCTCCGTTCGGAGCTGGAATGTCGCCGCGTACCCAGAATGGGAGCGCCGCCTTCACACGGGGGAGCCAGTCGTCGCAGGCTCGGAACGGCTGTCAGAGGAGAACCGACTCTCCGAAAGGGTGTACCTAGGTCTACGCACTACCGACGGCCTCCGCGCTACAGATGCGGAACTCGAGCTCGTTCGTCCTTGGGTCGACGCCGGGTGGGCGACGGTTACTAACCGGACAATCGTTCTCACGATAAGCGGTTTTCTTCGGCTGGACGCTCTAGCGGCGTCCTTGACACTCGCCGGAAGTCATTGATACTATTGCACTTATGGCACTCGCCGAACTAAGCGACCGAGAGCGGATGGTGCTCGAGGCCGTTATCCAGACGTACGTCGCTACCGCCCAGCCAGCTGGGTCGCGGCAGCTTGCGCGTCGATTCAGGCTCGGGGTTTCGCCCGCAACGATCCGCAACACCATGAGCGACCTGGAGGAAAAGGGGTACCTGTTTCACCCCCACACGTCCGCCGGCCGCGTACCAACCGACGTCGCCTATCGCGTGTACGTCGATTCAATTCTCCCGTCGCGCACCTACACGACCACCGAGAGCGATCGGCTGGCGATCCAGATATCCACCGGTGGCTCTGCCGTCGAGAACATTCTCCGGCGCGCCGCCCAGAGTCTCGGGATCATCACCCAGGAACTCGGAGTCGCACTGGGGCCGCGCTTCGATGCTAGCCGGCTGGATCGCATCGATCTCGTCCGACTGTCCTCGGACCGGCTGCTAGTGGTCATTTCGGTTCAGGGCGGTGGCGTTCGCACCATCTACGTGGACGCCAGGGGCGAGATCGCTGACCAGGCGGTCGCCGACGTCGCGCGTGTTCTTAACGAACGGCTGAGCGGCCTCACGCTGCGCGAGGTGCGCAACTCACTGTCGCTGCGCCTGCGCGACAGTCCAATTGCAGCGTCGGAGCTACTCAACATCTTCGTCGAGGAAGGCGAGCATATCTTTGAGGAGGCGCTGGATTCCGCCAACGACGTGGTACTTGGTGCGGCGTCGGTTTTGGCCGAGCAACCGGAGTTCGCGAGTGCGGACAGCATGCGACGGCTGGTCGCGCTTACTGAAACACGGCAGTACCTCGCGGAGGTGCTGCGCAAGCGCAGCGAATCCTCCGGAGTGAATATTACCATAGGCAATGAGCATGGCGATCCTGCGCTCGAGAACTTCACACTCGTTACCGCGCAGTATCACGTTGGTGCGCTGAACGGAGTGATCGGCGTCATTGGACCCACGCGCATGCCGTACGACAAAGTCATTGCACTCGTCACACATACCTCGCAGCTGGTTACCGACCTGCTCGACTAACGCATCATTCAAAGCATGGCAGACTATTACGAAGTTCTCGGCGTCCAGCGCGGTGTTTCGGACGACGAGATCAAGAAGGCATACCGGAAGCTGGCAATGCAATTCCACCCAGACCGGAACAACGGGTCGGCGGAATCGGAAGAGAAGTTCAAGCAGATCACCGAGGCTTACGACGTACTGCGTGACGGCGACAAGCGCGCCGCGTACGACAGGTACGGCGAGGCGGGTCTGCGCGGCGGCGGATTCGGCGGGGTCCACCATGTGGATCTGTCGGAGGCGCTCAACATATTCATGCGCGACCTGGGTGGAATGGGCGGTTTCAACGACCTGTTCGGCAGGCGCAGCAGCGCTGCCGAAACGCGCACCGGCTCGGACATTCGCATCACTCTCGGACTGTCACTCCAGGAAGTCGCGACGGGCGTGGAGAAGCCAGTAACGATCAAGCTGCTCAATCCGTGCGATAACTGCGCCGGCAGCGGAGCAGAGGCAGGCACCAGCGTCAACACATGTCCAACGTGCAAGGGTGCGGGCGAAGTACGACGTGCGCAGCAGTCCTTCTTCGGTCCCGTAGTCAGCGTGTCCGTGTGCCCAAATTGCGCCGGCGACGGCAAGATAGTCGCATCACCGTGCAAGAAGTGTCGCGGCGAAGGGCGCGTGCGCGCTGAGGAGCAGGTGAAGATCAAGGTGCCGGCCGGCGTTGCTACTGGCCAGTATATGACCTTGCGCGGCGTCGGCAATGCGGGTCCCCGTGGCGGCCCGCGCGGCGACATCCTCGTCGTGTTTGAAGTGGATGAGGACGAGCGGTTCGAGCGTGATGGCGAGGATCTCCTCACCGAAGTCCTGGTGACGTACCCGCAGCTTGTGCTCGGCGCCGACGTCGAGGTGCCTACGGTGACTGCGTCGGTTACACTGCGCGTTCCCGCGGGCACGCAAAGCGGCCAGGTCTTGCACCTGCGCGGCCGCGGCCTCCCGCGGATCAACGCTTCGGGTATGGGCGACCTGCATATTCGACTGCAACTCTTCACGCCTGACATCGTGGGCGATGAAGAGGCCAAGCTGTTGCGTCAGCTTTACGACATCAGGCCCATAGCGCCTGCACGGCGCGAGCGCGGATTCTGGGCCAAGGTCAAGGAGTCGCTCGGAGCGTGACGGCGGCCTGGCGCGCAGTTCGTGTCGAACGCTGCGTCGATCGCGAGGCGGTAATGAGTGCGCTCTTTGCCGCAGGGTCACAGGGTGTGCACGAAGATGGTGATGCGCTCGTCACTCACTTTCCGCCGGAGTTCGATACCGAAGCCGTTGTAGCGTCAGTGCGCGTGGCCGACGCGTCGGCCACGGTGCTTGTGTCCGACGTGCCGGCTGTCGACTGGAGCGAGTGGCGCGCGAACGTGGACGCGCATCGCGTGGGAAATCTGGTCGTTACCCCGCCGTGGCGTGCGGCGGAGTTCGATCCCGCGATTTCGATTGTCATCGACCCCGCAATGGCTTTCGGTACTGGCGAGCATCCAACGACTCGCGGCATGCTTCGGCTCATGCAACGCGTGGTTCGTGCCGGCGACTCCGTTGCAGACCTGGGCGCCGGCAGCGCCGTGCTTTCTATCGCAGCGGCAAAACTCGGCGCAACACGAGTCGCCGCGATCGAAATCGATGATGGCGCCGAAGGGTCAGCGCTGGAAAATATTCGCGCCAATGGCGTCGACATGGCCATACGGTATCTCGTGGGCGACGCAACAGTGTTGTTGGCCCTCGTCGCGCCGGTGCGTGTCGTTCTGGCCAACATCGTTTCATCAGTGCTGATGGAACTGCTGCCAAACATGGCCGCTGCGCTAACAGACGACGGCGCGGCGCTGCTTAGCGGGATTCTGGTCGAGGAGCGCGAGCTCATGCATCGCGCGATCGCGCGCGGCGGACTGCGCATCCAAGCAGAGGATGTGGAGGGCGATTGGCTGAGCATTCTCGCGTACCGCGCGTCGTGACGCAGTCCGAGCGCGCCGCGTTCTATTCGGAGCAGCCATTCATCGCCGGTGCGCAGATCGCCTTGGCGGAAGGCGATGCGTCACATGTCGCCGTGCTCCGTCTCGGCGTTGGCGAACGAGTTGGACTGCGCGATGGTGCAGGCAACACCGCGTCCGGCACGCTGGTGCGTCTGGGTCGGAAGAACGGTCTGGTCGAAGTCGATCGCGTTCAGAAAGTTGTGCCGGCGCCAGTGATTCACCTGCTCGTTCCGGTTGCCGATCGCGATCGAATGCTCTGGCTCGCCGAAAAAGCGGCTGAGCTCAACATTGCGAGCTGGCGACCGGTTTTATGGCAGCGCTCGCGCAGCGTCTCGCCGCGCGGGGACGGTCCTACATTCCGGGGCAAGGTTCGGTCTCGCATGATCGGGGCGATGCTGCAATCGCGATCAGCGTGGCTTCCCGAAATCTTTCCCGAGGCGACCGCAGATCGCGCGATCGCCGCATCTCCGGCTGGATCCAGGATCGTGCTGCACGGCGATGGCAACGCGTTCAGGTCTGGTGCGATCGGGGAGCCGGTTATCATCGCTGTTGGACCGGAGGGCGGCTTTGAGGATGACGAGCTGGCGGCGCTCCAGCAGGCGGGTTTCATAGCCGCATCGATCGGGCGATCGATCCTCAGATTCGAGACAGCCGCCCTGGCCGGAGTCGCAGTGGCCCGCGCGTTGCTGGATGGGAGCACCACCTCGAACGCCAAGGCCGATGACTGACGAGTCCGCAAACTGCATTTTTTGCAAGATCGCACGCAGGGAGATTCCTGCGGCAATTGTGGCTGAAAACGACAGGGCACTGGCCTTTCGGGACCTGGACGCCAAGGCCCCGGTCCACCTGCTGGTCATCCCCAAAAACCACGTGGCGTCGCTCGACGCCGCGGACGATACCGAAATGCTCGGCGAGGTCCTGGCTCTGGCCGCCCAGGTGGCCCGGATGGAGGGGTTGAAGGGGGGCTATCGGGTCGTGATCAATACCGGCCCGGATGGAGGCCAGACAGTTCATCACCTCCACGCCCACGTCCTGGGGGGTAGAAACATGGCGTGGCCACCGGGCTGAGATTATAATTAAAGGCTGCACATCAACCGTACCAGAGACAAAAGGACAGGGGGCAATCGGGTTTGTCAGAAGTCATCATTCAGGAAGACGAAAACTTTGAGCGTGCGCTCAAGCGCTTCAAGAAGAAAGTGGAGAAGGCCGGAATCCTCGCGGACCTCCGGAAGCATCGCCACTACGAGAAGCCGAGCGAGCGTCGCAAGCGCAAGATGAACGCAGCGACGCGCAAGAATCGCCGTCATCGCGCGATGTAATGTCGCTTCTAGGCGACAAACTGCAGGCCGATCTCAATACTGCGCGCAAGGCGCAGAACAAGAGTGCGGTGCTGCTGCTGGGAACGATACTGTCGGACGTCAAGAACAAGCGAATCGAGCTGCGTTC
>JBDTIP010000209.1:0-4916 GCA_039936295.1 Gemmatimonadaceae bacterium | reverse complement strand
AAGTCGCGCAATCCCTTGTAATTTACTAGGTCATGCCCCCGAAGCAACTGCGTTACCGCACGCGCCTCTTCCTGATACTGTCCCTTTTTGCGCTCGTGCCGGCTGCGCTGCTGACCGTTCTCTGGGGGGTCACGCTCGGAAGTGCGCTGCCGATCGTGACTGGCCGCGCTGGTTGGGACAGCGTGGCGGCGACGGGCAGGCGCGCGATTGCGGCCGCTCAGACGGCGCCACTCAACCGCGTACAGCGTGCGGCGTTCGCCGAGCACGAGCGCGAGCTGGAGGCATCCCTGGAGCAGGCCGAGCGCTTCAACTACCTCGTAAGGCGAGGCGCGGAGGTGGTGGTGGCATCCTCGGTCATCGTACTAGCGGCGATCGGATTTGGAGCGTCGCGCGTCGCTGGGCATCTGAGCCGGCAGTTGAGCCGCCCGATCGACGAACTGGTAGACTGGACCGAGCTGATCCGCCGCGGCGAACAGCTACCGTCAGCGCCGCGACGGCGCGGTGCGCCCGAATTCGAGATCCTGCGGCAGCGACTCAAGATGGCAGCCATTGCGCTTGACTTGGGTCGTCAGCGCGCGGTGGAAGCAGAGCGGCTGCGCGCATTCCGCGAGAGCGCGCGCCAGGTCGCGCACGAGCTCAAGAATCCGCTGACGCCAATTCGCTTCGCGATAGATCGGCTGCGTCGCGGCTCACCACCTGAGCTTGCGGAGACTGTCGAAGTGCTGGCAACCGAAACCGAACGCCTCGAGCGAACTGCGCGGAGCTTCGCGCAGTTCGGCAGATTGCCAGAGGGGCCGCCCTCGCGGATCGATGTGGGCGAGCTTGTTCGCTACGCGGCGACCGCGACTGTTCCGCCAACAATGACGCTGGCGCTGGACGTAGGGGACTCGTTGCCCATGATTCTGGGCTATCACGATGCTCTTGCCGGCGCAGTATCAAACGTGCTGCTCAACGCCGTGGACGCTTGTGCGGCGGCCGGGACGCTGACCGTGCGCGTGTCCGAATCGTCACTTCAGGGGAGATCGGCCGTAAACATTGCAATCGAGGACAACGGACCTGGCATCGGTGCACAACAATTGAAACGAATCTGGGAGCCTTACGTGACTAATAAAGCGGGCGGCACCGGACTTGGTCTTGCTATTGCGCGGCAGGCGGTGTGGGCCCACGATGGATCTGTGTCGGCGAAAAGCGACGTGGGAACGGGTACGAGAATCGAATTCACGATTCCGGTGGACGCAGCAACGGTGGGGGCCTGATGGACCAGAATGTAGTTGGAGCGCTGATTGGCGGAATGTGCTTCATAAGTGTGACGACGGTGTTGCCGTTGAGCATCATGTACCTCCGCCGCAATGACAAAAGCAAGGATCAAAAGCCGCTGCCTGTCGCCGACATCATAACACGACTCGAGCGGATGGAAGTCGGCATGGAGTCGATGTCTGCCGAAATCGAGCGCATTGGTGAGGGTCAGCGATTTACGACGCGGCTGCTCAGCGAGGGCAGCGCGCGCGACTCCGTGGTACCAGTGCCAGTCACCAACAACGTCAAACGGAGTATCTGACATGGGGCCAGAAGTGATTGTACCGGTGAGCGGAATGCTGATGATCCTGGGCATCGTACTAGGCATTCCGCTGGTACGGAGCTATACCAGGCGGGTTGAGATGAAGCCGCGCGAGTCGCTTCCAACGGGCGAGTTAATAACGCGGCTGGATCGCATCGAGCAGGCGGTGGAGGCGATGGCAACCGAAGTTGAGCGCATCGCCGAAGGACAACGCTTCACGACAAAGCTGTTATCCGATGGACGTCCGTCGGCGCAACCTGTCATCGCGCCGCCGGCTGTCGCATCGCCAGCCCCGCCAATGCAACCGGACGGAACCGTTCTGTCTGAAGCCGCCAGACGCACCTGACCTGGCGTGCAGCGCGTTCTGATCGTTGACGACGAGCCGAACATCCGCCGGATGGTCGGCGCGCTCCTCGCTGCCGAGGGCTACGATGTGCGCGAGGCCGCCGACGGCGCTGCTGGCGTAAGAGCAGTTGAGGAAGAGGAGCCGGACGTAGCGCTGATCGACCTCATGATGCCGGGCGGCATGGACGGCATCGCGACGCTCGCAAAGATTCGCGAACGCTGGGCCGATCTTCCGGTGATCATGATGAGCGGGCGCGCATCACTGAGCGACGCGGTGCGTGCGACCAAGGTCGGCGCGGTGAATTTTCTGGAGAAGCCGCTCGCTCCGGAGACCGTGCTTCTCGCACTCGGTTCGGCGTTGGAGCTGCGGCAGGCCCGGCGCGCCGCGCGGGTACTGCGCGCGGAACTCGGGCGGTCGGGAGAGATGGTGGGCTCGAGCGCGGCGATGGTACGCGTGCGCGAGCTTACCACCCGCGTTGCAGCCAGCGACGCGCGAGTGCTGATAAGCGGCGAATCGGGAACTGGCAAGGAACTCGTCGCCGCAGCGATTCACGAACACAGCCCGCGGCGTGACCGTCCGTTTGTAAGGGTGAATTGCGCTGCGATTCCGCGCGATCTGGTCGAAAGTGAGATGTTCGGCCACGAGAAGGGGTCATTCACGGGCGCTGCGGATCGACGCATCGGCAAGTTCGAGCTGGCCGACACGGGCACTCTTTTCCTCGATGAAATTGGCGACCTGAGCATGGAAGCGCAGGCCAAGCTGTTGCGCGCAATCGAAGCGAAAGAGATCCAGCGCGTAGGCGGCAACAAGACTATCAAGGTGGATGTCCGAATCATTGCGGCCACAAATCACGATCTCGCGCAGTCCGTGAGCAACGGCGAGTTTCGTGAAGACCTCTTTTTCCGACTCAACGTCATACCGATCCCCCTTCCGCCGCTTCGCGATCGCGGTAACGACGTGATCGAGTTGCTGCATCACTTTTCCGAGATTCAGCACGAACGCACCGGGCGGCCATCTCTCCGGTGGGCCGCCGAGGCGGAAGCGCGGATGCGATCGTACGAGTGGCCCGGCAATGTACGCGAGCTGGCCAATATCGTCGAGCGACTCGCAATCCTCAGCAACGACGCGCGCATAACGATCGGCGACGTAGCAGGCGTGCTGCCGCACCAGCGCGACCTAGCTGGCCCATCCGGATCACCGGCTTCAACGACTGCGACGGGTGAAGATCGCGGCCTCACTGACACGCTCGACGACATCGAGCGCGGGATGATCGCCGATGCGCTGGCGTGGGCTTCCGGCAACGTTGCCGAAGCTGCGCGGCGTCTGCGCACCGACCGCGCTAACCTGTACCGCCGGATGAAGCGCCTGGGAATGTCCGCAACGACTTTGACACTGTGCGCGTTGGCAGCGCTCGCCACGATGCTTGCGACGCCGCGCGGTGCCCGGGCCCAGGCAACTTCCAGCACTGATTCCGCTGCGGCCTTGCGCGACACTACCCGCAACACCATCCACGACACCACACCCGCGTATGACAGCGCTGGCGCGGCAGAACGTCCGTACATTCATCTCGCGCCGAGCGTGTCGTCTGGCAAGACGTACAATCGCGTGGAAGGGCTACCGATTCTCTTTGGGCCCGTATTCACGTACGAGTCTCGGGCTTTTGCGCTCTACGCTTCCGCTTATCTGATTGCGCGCACTGCGCGGAGCTTCAACACGTCAGAACCCGACGGCGGCCATGATCTGAACGTTGCGATGCGATTCGGCCCGAACAAGGCATTCGGGCTCGATGGTAAACTCTACGACATAGTCGCGCCCATCGAGCCGTGGCAAATGACCGAGCCGGAGCAAGGCCTCGCCGCATTTCTGCTTCGCCGCGACTATCGCGACTACTACGTGAAGCATGGCGGCCGGCTAGGCGCTTCATGGCAATTCAACCAGAAGGCGTCGTTCTCAGCTGGCTACGCGCTTGAGCGGTGGTCGTCGGTCAACGCCCGTAACGCATTCACCCTCCTTCGAGGCGATGCCCGCTGGCGACCGAATCCAATGGTCGACGAGGGCGCCTTTCACCTGTTCGATTTCAGCGGAACCTTCGACACCAGGAACGATGAGCGCGAGCCTTCTGCGGGGTGGTACCTGCGCGGAACATACGAGCACGGTGCGAGCGCATCGGCGGTGCTTGCGCCGCGGGTGCAGCAGCCCTTGGCGTCCGCCGGCCCTACTGCTCCGCAGGCGCTGGACTATGGACGCGTGTTTTTTGATCTCCGGCGTTACAACAGAGTCTCGCCCAGAACTCAGCTCGACGGGAGGCTGGTCGCCGCCGGCTGGGTAAGCGGTGACGAGCTTCCACTGGAGCGAAAACTGTCCATATCGGGGCCGGGCGTTCTACCGGGATACGAGTTCCGAGAGACAATCGGCGGAGCGCCGGATGCGATGCAGTGCACGGCACCGGGGGTGATCGCCGAAAACAATCCGGTGATGTGCGATCGCATAGTTGTCGGGCAGGCTGAGCTCCGAACACAGCTCGCGTCGCATCCGTTCGACATCTTCAACACTCGGGCGCTCCTCCTTCGAAGTGTCGGCTTCACCGCGAACCCGGTCGGAGTGGTCTTCGTCGACTTCGGGCGCGGCTGGCGAACGACGACGCCGTGGCCTTCGACTTACAAGGGCGACGTCGGCGTCGGTCTGGACCTGGGACTGATCGGCGCATACGTCGCCAAGGCTGTGACGGACACGAACGAGCCGCTGCGTTTTTTCGTGCGGATCCGACGTCGGTTCTGAACATGCGCGGGATCGCGATACTGGCGTTCTGCACATGCGTTTGTTCGGCGAGCGCCGCAGCTCAGTCTGCGCACGTTGATCTCGTGCTACCTGGGTCGGCAGACCTCGCTACACAACCGCCAACCGTTCGAACAATCAAGGTGCTCTCCGCGGGACACACCGCCGAACTGATTCGGAACGGCTTTCCGGCGCGGCTGCACTACAAGCTCGAACGTTGGGCTGCGGGATCGTTCG
>JBDTIP010000208.1:0-3051 GCA_039936295.1 Gemmatimonadaceae bacterium | reverse complement strand
GACCGCTATCGCGCCCCCGGTTGCTCGAGGGCGCAATTCGAGCGACGCGGTCTGGCCGTACAGCGTGGCGAGTCGCAACGTGGTCGCCGATAGCCCGGTACGCTCCGTGCTCCGGCGCTCCCAACCGGCGAGGAGTCCCGGCCCGTCGTCCGCAACCGAGAGCTCGAGTACCTCCACGCCGGACTGGAATACTATTCGCGCCGCGATCGTGAGCCTGACAGGTCGCGATGTACGAGCGACGGCATGGCGTATTACGTTTTCTGCGAGCGGTTGGGCGACGAGAGTGGGGACGCCCGCACTCAATGCTCGCGGTTCGATGTCGATCGATACGATCAGCCGGTCGGAGAAACGCACCTCCTCAATCTCGAGATACTGGCGTAGCAGTGCAATCTCGTTTTCGAGCGCTATGACCTGCGGGAGGGAGGTGTCCAGAATGCGGCGAAGCATCGTGCTCAGCAATTCGAGCATGCGGATCGATCTCGTTATGTCGCAATCGCGAACGAGGACAGTGATTGCATTGAGTGCGTTGTAGAGAAAGTGCGGATGCAGGCGGCCCCGGAGCGTGGCGAGGCGCGCATCCGAGAGCTGCCGTTCAAGCCGGAGCGTGACTTCGCGCTGTTGTTGTGCTTCGTAGAAATAGCTTACCGCGTGGGCGACGCCGACGACCGCAAAATACGATAATATCGTGATCGGCAGATCGCCCAGGAACCACTCCATGAACAGCCTCGTCCCGGACATCGCGCGCAGCGCAGCCGCGTCCAGGGTCGTGGGAGTGAGTCGCGTCGCGGCGGTCGCTGCAGCCGCAGCGACCAGCCCCGTGATCATCGCTGCAGAGAAGTGGCGCGCGAGATTGGGCAGCAGCGACGGCGCGCGTAATGGGTAGCGGTTCGCGAACTTGTAGACCAGCGGAGCGAGCAACCCGTAAATCATCCACGTCGTGCCCTCTCTTACAACGATCGACGTCATTACGAACGGACGTCCCGAGAGGCGCGCGAAGGTGTACGTTTCGAAAACCGCGAGCGTGGCAGGGATCATCCAAACGAGCACAAGGACAGCGTAGAGCGGCAGTCGACGCAAGGGCGCGTGTCCCAAAGCCTGCACGGACGTGTCGGCGGAGGGCATCACTGCCACACTAGTGGCTGGGCGAGTAGTGCACAAGACGACCCGGACGGGGTCGGCGTCCTGACATGCGCGACCAAACGTTTGGCCGGAGTACACGGCCGCTCGCCGGCTATTTGCCGACATCCGCGGGTGGGGCCGGCAAACGGGGTGGTACCGGGGCCATATTTAGCTGCCTGGATTTGCCTCACCCGATTAATGGTCATGATGTTGCGACTCACCGTTCGCCGCCTTGCACACCACGCTTTATACGTCGCCGTTGCCGCGGCTGCTCTGTTCGTCGCGCGCCCCGCTATGGCGCAGGATGATGGAATTGCCGTAGGCGGCAGTGCGCCTTCGATGATCGTTACCGACATCGCTGGCAAGAGTGTTCGCGTCACACCGAAGATTGGTCAGCCGATGCTTATCGAGTTTTGGGCAACCTGGTGTGAGTTCTGCGAGCGGCTCGAGCCGACGATGAAGACCGTGTACGGCAAGTACGGCAGCAAAGTGCAGTTCGCGGCGGTCGCAGTGAACGTGAACCAGTCACCGAGCCGCGTGGCGAAGCATGTGAAGGAACGTTCATTGCTGTATCCCGTGTACTACGACGCTAGCGGCAAGGCGACGCAGGCGTACGATGTTCCTGCTACTTCGTTCGTCGTTATCATCGACAGGAACGGCAAGGTTGCGTACACCGGTGTTGGAGACAAGCAGAATCTGGACGCGGCGCTTCGCCGCGTGTTGTAGCCCGTATTGCGGTTAGCGCGATCACCCCGTAACTCTTTATCAGCGAGTCGATGACAATGGTCAGAATCATGAAGTTTTCAGCCGCGACGATGTTGCTCGCCGCACCGTTGTGCCTGCAGGCACAAACACCAGCAACGCAAGCCGCACGCAGCGCTGTCTCGCAGACTCCGCTCGTAGCGGTTGCCGCGCCTGAAGTTGGCACAATGGCCCCAGACTTCACCGCGCAGGGTGCCGATATGAGCGGTGCGAAGTCCGTGACGCTGCATTCTCTTCGCGGCCAGGTGGTGGTGCTCGCTTTCTATCCGAAGGATCGCTCGAGCGGATGCACTGCTGAGATGACAAAGTTCCGCGACGAGTATTCCACCATCTTCGGGACCGGCGTTGCGGTGCTTCCAATTTCAGAAGACAGCGTGTCGTCGCATGTCGGTTGGGCACATGACGCGCACTTCCCATTCACGCTCGTGAGCGATGCGAACGGACAAATCGCCAGCCAGTACGGCTCGATGATGACCGGACGTCCGTACGCCAACCGCACCATCTTCGTCGTCGGCAAGGACGGTAAGATCGAGTATCGCGACATGCGATTCGGCGCACTGGATCAGCATGCTTACGACGCCCTTCAGGCAGCGATAGCGAAGGCCAAGGCGGAGTAGCTCGACGCCTAGCGTTCGGCCACGGTCGACGTGTACCTCCTTCAGATCGGATTGAGGCTGTCGCAGAGTCCAGCGACAGCCATTCCGATCCTGTTCTTCACCGGCGTCCTCACCAGCCTGACGCCGTGCATATACCCGATGATCCCGATTACCGCCGCGATAGTCGGCGGTCAGTCCGTGGGTCGCAGTACGCGACGCGGAGTTGCGCTCACGCTCACGTACGTCTTCGGCCTTTCGCTGGTCTACGCGCTGCTAGGCTTGCTGGCTGGGTTGACACGTACGCTGTTCGGGACTGTGAGCGCGAGTCCGTGGGCTGCAATCGTTACCGGCAATCTGCTGCTGCTCTTCGGATTGTGGATGCTGGATGCGATTCCCATCAGGGTTCCTGCTGCGTTGATGGGCGGAGGCAGGGCACAATCGGTGACATCCCTCGGCGGCGCATTCGTCATGGGCTGCGCTTCCGGGCTTGTGGCAGCTCCATGCTCCGCACCGGTGTTAGCCGCCGTACTCACCTGGGTCGCGGTCACAAAGAGCGCGCTGCTGGGTTTCGTCT
>JBDTIP010000207.1:0-4972 GCA_039936295.1 Gemmatimonadaceae bacterium | reverse complement strand
GAGTCACAACGGGCGACGGGAACTGTGTAAAATCCGTGTCCGGACGCTTGCCCACATAATTCGCAGAGGCGCCCACGTTCCAGTCGTCCGAGCGCGAATAGAACAGGCTGGCAGAACCGGAATGGCTTGGACGCCGAAGCAACGCTTCCCCGGGATATGCCGCCGTGTAACCGGGCGGCACCGCGGACACCTGTGCCAGCGTCTGCGTGTAATTTGCGGAACCGGTGAAACCGAAGGGTAATACGACGTTCAGATCACTCTGATATCCTTTCGATCTGGCCTGTGTGAGATTGCTGTAATACGACGGAGTGAACTGCACGTAGTTCGGCGGGCCGCCGTGTTGGCCAGCGACGTACTGAATCTGATTGCTGAACCGCTGGTCGAACGCACCGAACGTCGCGCGCACTCGTCCATCCAGGAGCAGTTGCTCGATGCCGGCGTCCAGCGAGTGCGACTCCTCAGGCTGTAGCAGCGGATTGCCCATGTTGTACGCGGAACCCTGCGTCTCATAGAATGCGGGTGCGTTGAATCCAGTGCCGTATGCCGCACGCAACCGGGCCCCATCCCACAACGCCAGCGACGCTCCAGCGTGATACGTGGCGATGCTATGAAAGTCGGAGTGTGTATCGTAGCGCGCACTCACATCGTACGACACCAACGGGATTGGTGACCCCTGAATCGCGAGGTAGGCACCACGAGTGATTCTATGATTGTCGTCGCCGGGTGTCGCGACCGATGTGCCCGTGCCTGGAGTAGCTGCGTACGTCACTGCAACGTTGCTCGAACGCGATTCCTCGATCAGGTATTGTGCGCCGAGCGTTGCCGTGCCGAGCAATCCGGCGCTGGCTTCCACCCGGGCCTCTGCAAAGCGACGGTAACCTTCGGTCGGATCTTGCGTGCGCGTGTGAGGTGCAGCCGGGTCCCCGGACGCGTGGGTATCCTCCGACAGTCCATGAAGCTCGTTGTCACCGCCGAGCAGGCGAAGGCGGATACCGGGCACAATCAAGCGTGATGCGTCAAGGCCAACGACGAGCCGATGCTCACGGGTGTATGAATTGGTATCGATAATCGCACCGGTAAAGTCGGTGGGAAAGTGGTACAGTGATCCTGTGTACCGCGATGTCACGGATATCTCTGACAGCGCGTCGGGCCGCAGCTGCAGCGAGCCACTCAGGTCGCCGTTGCGGTAGCCGTTGTTGAATGCCGCGGTTCCATTTGTGCTATGCAAGCCGCCGCCCATGGAATAGCTGGCTGCAGCGGTTCCGCCACGAAGTGTGGCCGTTTCGTCGCGCGTGCTGTACGTACCGCCCCGCGCGTCGACGTCGAGTGTCGCAGGGCCCTGGCCGCGCTTCGTGAAGATCTGCACCACGCCGCTCACTGCGTCTGCACCGTACAGTGCGCTCGCAGGACCGTACACGACTTCGATCCGATCGACATTGTCGAGCGAGAGATTCTCAAAGAACTGCGCGCCGCCGACGGCGTTGACCGGGGTGCCATCGATGAGGACCTTGGTATAACGGCTCTCACCGCCCCGCAAAAATAGCGACGTCACGCCGCCATACGAACCGGTCTGCACCACCGTAGCGCCGGGCGCCTCGCGGAGAGCGTCGGCGACGGTGAGCACGCCGCGCGCTCGAAGCTCGTCGCCGTTAAGTACTACCACGGGCTGGCTCACGCGGCTTGACAGTGTGGGTAGCGTAGTAGCGGTCACCACTACGGGCTGTAACGTCGCCGTGGTATCGGTACGTTGCGCGAACGCGGCTGCCGGACTGAGAGCGAGCAGAAAAAGAACTGACCTGTTCATCGATGATATTGAGTTGATTTCATGTGGAGCGACGTAAGGGGACCAGCATCGGCGCATGCACCGCCGGATCGCGTGTCACGACAAGCGGCCAATCGTAGACACGCTCCAACAACTCTCCGCGCATCACGGCGTCCGGAACACCGCTTGCCACGACAGAGCCGTCGTGTAGCAGAATCATCGTCGTGGCGAATCGCGCGACGAGATTCAATTGGTGGCTCACCAACAGCACGGCCGCGCCCGACTCGGCGATCGACACGGCCAGTTCAAAAATCTGCATTTCGTGTGCGACGTCCAGAAAGGACGTTGGCTCGTCCAGTACCAACGCTCCCCCTCCCTGAGCCAACGCGCGTGCGACGCGTACACGCTGCCATTCGCCGCCAGACAGTTCGTCGGTCACGCGATGCAGCAGCGACTCGACGCCTGCCCTCCTGGCTGCGACGTCCACTGCTGCGGAATCAGACGCCGCGGCGGCACTCCATTGTCCCGCGTGCGGATACCGCCCGAGCGCAATGTATTCCGCGACGTTCCTTGCGAACGTAGTATCCTCGCGCTGCGTCACCACCGCGCACCGACGCGCCAGTTCTCGGCGCGCGATCCCCGCGGCGTCGACTCCGTCGATGGTTATCCGGCCAGCAGCGAGAGGTACGCGACCGAGCAGCGCGCGAACCAGAGTGCTCTTACCGCTGCCATTGGGGCCAACGATCGCAGTTACTGCGCCTCGCGCTGCCGTGAATGAAACGTCACGCACGACCGGAGCTTCGCGCGACTGATAGGCGATGCTCACGCCTTCGTACGCGATCATCGCATCCGCCGCAGCTGAATCAGAAAGAACGGCACGCCCAGAACCGCCGTAACCGCACCAAGCGGAAGCTCTGACGGTGGAATGACGATTCGCGCCAGCAGATCGGACGCAACCACGAGTACCGCGCCGATGATGGCGCAGCCTGCGAGAATCGACCGCTGACGCGATAACCCGAGGGATCGTGCCATATGCGGCACTATGAGACCGACAAAACCGATAAGCCCTGCGGCCGCTACGGTGGCGGCGGCGATCAATGCGCTGGCGAGAAACGCGCGCCTGGTTGCACGCTGTACGTCGACGCCCAATCCTGCCGCCGAGTCCTCGCCCAGCGAGAGGACATCACTCTCTGGAGCGTAGGCCAGCAGATACGCCATACCAATCGCCACGTATAGGCCGAGCCATGCTACGGTGAACCAGGTTGCGTCAGCCACGGAGCCCATCATCCACCAAAGTGCGCCGCGCACCAGGTTGGACGGAACGTTTGCGAGTAGAATCATGATTACCGCGTTTGCGAACGCTCCGACCACGACGCCCGCCATCAACAAAACGCGCACGTCGGTGTGTCCGGATCGCCCCGAACCGCGCGCGACACCGATCGCAAGAGCTACGGCGATGGCTGCACCGACGAATGCGAACAGCGGCCACCATATTGCGGATGCGTGCAGCATCATGGCCGCCACCGCACCAACTGCCGCCCCCCCGGAGACGCCGAGAAGGTAGGGCTCCGCGAGTGGATTGCGCAGCGTCGCCTGAAGCGTCGCACCGCTGGCGCCGAGCGCCAGTCCAACCAGCGCGGCCAGGACAACACGTGGCAACCTGAGCGTGATGACGATTGCGTGCACTGCGGGTGAAGCCGCGTTCGTCAGTGCCGCGACCACCTGCCGCAGAGACAGTGGAACCGTGCCGACAGCTATGGCGAGTAGGCATACGGCTACGAGGAGTAGTGCGCCGGCCCACCAGTGCCACGCGCGGTGCACTATCACTGCAACAACAGACCGGGATGAAGGGCGCGTGCGAGTGCTGTTGCGGCCATCCCCATCTGCACTGACGGGCGCAGGACAAGCGTGAGCGGGACTCTCACTATGTGCCCCGCCGCAACGGCCGGCACCGCCTGCCAGACACCGGTTAGGGGCGCAGTGCTGCCGCCCTCACCGCCGCGGATGACGAGACTCGGATTTCGCGCCGCAACGTCTTCTATCGAGACGATCGGTGACGGTTGCGGCAGATCGGCATAGACGTTCCGTGCGCCGGCAATGGTGATGAGCTCGTTCATGAAACTGCCGCCACCAACCACCATCGGCGACGTGTCCATGAACGGCCAGACCACTGTCGGATGCGGTAGCGAGTCGGTCGCACGTTGCACGCGCGCGAGCGATGCGTTGACCGTATCCTCGACGACAGTCGCGTTGACACTGTCATCGAGCAAGCGTCCGAGAATGCGCGTTGATCGATTGAAGTCACCGACCCGGTCAATCCGTAGCGCTACCGTGCGAATCCCCGCTGACTCCAGCTGTGCCGCCGCCGCGCGGTTGTCCTCGCTGGCGTACAGCAGAACGAGATCGGGATGCGCGGCGACGATCACCTCCACGTTGGGGCCGATGCCGTTGCCCATGTCGGGCACCGCTTTCGCGGCGGCTGGCCATTCGTCCCAGTGTGAGCGCCCCACGAGAATGGAGCCAGCGCCGATCGCGAAAATGGTTTCAGTAGTGGTCGGATTGAGTGAAACGACGCGACGTGGATGCAGCGAGAACGGAATCGGGCGCCCAAAGTCGTCGTGCGGCGCCAGGACGGACGACGACGCGCTGTCAGCCGCGCTATCGGTCGCGCTATCGGTCGCGCTATCGGTCGCGCTATCGGTCGCGCTATCGGCTACTCGAGCGCTGTCGATGGGCCCAGTCTTGCGCGGAGTAGCATTGGAGCATGCTGCGGCAAACGCAACGAGTGCGACGAAAGTGGCACCCGTGATTCGCGCGGCGCTCTTGAGACGCGGTAATCGCGCGGGAATCGTACCAAGCAGAGCACGCGATGAATTCAGCCAGAAACGCAAAACGGGCATCCTTTTTTTCGAAGGAAGCCCGCAACGTATGCACGCAATCAGCCAGCGAAGACGTGTAACGCCACCAGCCCTCCCCCGAGGGTCTGTAAGATGTGGCGCGGACGAGAGTCGTCTCCTGGCTTCGGGCCGTCGCCTCTCCCTTCCCAGCTCGATCAGCCAGTGGGACAACAGAAGCGCTTACTGCCCGTTACAGTGGCGGGGCCGCGCCGGCTTTAACCGGCTTCCGTGTCCCCCGACCGCGATGATCAATTATCTCGTGAAGCTACCGGCGCCTCAGAGCGCGCGCAAGTGCGAAGGTCATGGCTCCGCC
>JBDTIP010000206.1:0-10892 GCA_039936295.1 Gemmatimonadaceae bacterium | reverse complement strand
ATGGGTTGCGCCACCGCAGAGGAGTATTGCGCACTTGCGTTTGATCTGGGAGAGTGGCTTGCCGCCGCCGCGAGCGACGTGATTACAGCTGCGGGCGCAAGCTCGCGCGACGTCCGCGCCATCGCATCTCACGGGCAGACCCTCTGGCACCTGCCGCGGCGTTCGACATGGCAGATCGGCGAGTCCGCGGTGATAGCCGAGCGAACGGGTGTGGATGTCGTGTCTGAGTTCCGCGCACGCGATGTCGCTGCCGGTGGGGAGGGTGCGCCTCTGGTACCGATCGCCGATGCGGTCCTGTACTCTTCGGAGCATGCATGGCGCCTGCTGCAGAACATCGGCGGGATTGGCAACGTTACGGTCGTGCCACCGGGCGGCTCAGTTGCTGGAGTGCGTGCATTCGACACCGGACCGGGAGTTGTTCTCGTAGATCAGTTGGTTCGGGAGCTCTTCGACGGGATCCGCTACGACGAGGGCGGAGCGATCGCCAGTACTGGTCGCGCCCATTTGGGCGTGGTCGCTGAACTATTGCGCGACCCGTATTTCGCCGCTCCGCCGCCAAAGTCCACCGGTCGCGAATACTTCAACTCCGCTTTCGCGCACCGAATGGTGTCGCTGCTGGGGAAGTCGTGTGAGCCGGCCGACATTATCGCAACGGCGGTTGCGCTTACCGCCGAGTCGATCGCGGATGCTGTGCGCCGATTTGTAACAGAGCCGTGCACGGAGATGGTCGTATCTGGAGGCGGTGTGCGCAATGCGGCGCTTGTCGCTGCGCTCCGCCAATCACTAGCGCCGCTGCACCTGACTCTTTTCGACGATCTTTTCTACGATTCCGAAGCGAAGGAGGCCGTTGCGTTCGCGCTGCTCGGTTACCTGCACATCGCGCGTCGGCCCGGGAATATCATCGGAGCCACCGGCGCACGCGGTCCGAGAGTCCTGGGGAAGTTGACTCCCGCGTAGTCGGCGGCGGCGGATCATTCGGATCGCCCGGCTCGAACCGCGCCGCAACCACGGTTATGTTGTCGTGGCCGCCGTGAGAGTTCGCGAGCGCAACCAGGCGCTCGCAAACCGTTTCCATGTTGTCGTCCGCGAGTGCAATGCGCGCAATGTCATCCGAGCTGACGAGGTTGGATAACCCATCGCTGCAAAGGACCAGCACGTCACCGACTTCGGCGCGTTCGTGGTAGATGTCTGGAATGACCGTCGCTTCCGAGCCGAGAGCTTGCAGTATGATGTTGCGCCGGTCGCTATGTGCGGCTTCGCTCTCGGTCATCTCTCCGGCATCGATCAGTCGCTGAATGAGGGACTGATCCTTGGTGATCTTGCGTGCGACTCCGGCGCGGACGAGGTAGGCGCGGCTGTCGCCTACCTGCGCAATGGTGATTGCGGAATTGTGCGCCACCGCCAGCGTCGCTGTGGTCGCCATGCCGCGGTGCTGTGGGTTGCCCGACGAATAGGTGTAGATAACGTGATTGGCGGCTACGATCGCGTTCTTGAGAGCCGCATCCAGGCCTGCCTGCGTTCGCGGCCAGTCAGCCTCGTACTTGCGACGTAGCTCGATGAACATCGTGTCGGTTGCCATGAGGCTAGCGATCTCTCCGGACGCCGCTCCGCCGACGCCGTCTGCGACGACCATGAGCGCCGGTGTGTGCGGGACTGTCAGAGTCGTCGTGGCGCCCTTCATTACCACAGCGTCCCGTCCAAGGGCCGCAACGAGATAGGAGTCTTCGTTCAGCGTCCGTACGCGGCCGATGTCAGTCCGGCCGCCGGCGATCACTACGAGGCGGCGGGGCGTGTCGAGCGCGTCAGGCGTATCGCGGGCTGGCATGGGGAAGAAGAATACACGTTTGGACTCCTGACCGTCACCGTCTGTGGCGCTAGCTTACGTCACATGTATCGCGGGCGCACCGTATCAAGACTTTTTTTCCGAGGGACAGCGCCGGTCGCCGTCGCTGTCGCACTGGCGTGCGCGGGCACGCCGGCGCCAGCAACACCTTCGCCCGAACGGGCCCCCCGGCGCGAGCCGAAACCCGCGGCGAAAACAAAACCGGCGACGATTGACCGGGCGCCGCTACCCCCGTTGAATCCACACCTTCCACAAGTGCCTGGTGTCGACGGCCCCCTGGACATCAACGTGGTATATCCCACCCGCGGCGCACTGGTAGGATCGCGCGATTCGAACTTCGTTTTTGGCTCCGTAGGCAGCGGCTTGGCGGCCCTGAAAATCGATGGCCACCTCGTTCCGGTTTGGCCCAACGGTGCCTTCCTCGGCTGGGTGCCCAACCCACCGGCCGATTCGCAGTGGTATGAGCTCGTCGCATACACGCTCAGCGACACTGCGCGGTTGCGCTATCCGGTCCGCACGCGCGCCGGCATAGGCCCCCGTCCTCCGTACACGCCCGAGGTGACGACTTTCTCGCCAAGTGTAGATGCAATACTCCGCAATGATTCGCTCGATAGAACCGTAAGCGACACTGATGACGTGATCATCGGACGCCCTTCGCCGGCGGGTGACTACGAGTGGTTTCTGTTCCCGGGGACCGTCGTGCGGCTTCTGGAGTATCGGGACGACATGGCGCGGGTACAGCTTGACCCAGGGCAGGACATCTGGGTCGATCGGCGTGACGTGAAAGTCAGTACAGTCCGGAAAGTCCGGAAAGTCCGGCCGAAGAAAAAAACACGAACCCATTTGCGTGTAGTTCACGCATCGATGTCCGCCTCACACGCGAGCGTCGATCTCAACGTAGCCGTTGCCTCGGCGCCCGCGTACATCGTGTCCGAGGGCGACCGCGATATCACACTGACACTTTACAATACAATTGCGTCGGGCGCCTCCGCTCGGTTGGTCCCGATCACAGATCCTTTGATCCAGAGTGCCACGCAGTCGCGCGAATCGGATCGCACGATTTACCACTTTGCGCTCACGCGGCCTGTGTACGGATACGAGACGCTGTACGAACACGGGACCGTCAAGCTGCGCATCAGGCGTCCCCCAATTGTCGATCCAGCGGAACCGCTGCGCGGGATGACGATCGTGGTCGATCCGGGACACCCGCCAATTGGCGCCACCGGCCCGACGGGACTGTGGGAGCCGGTGCCCACCCTCGCGGTGGGATTGAAAGTGCGCGATCTTCTCGAGGCTCGCGGCGTGCACGTCGTGATGACCCGCACCACCGCTGCGCCAGTCGCCCTGGGCGACCGGCCGATCATCGCGCGTCGCGCTGACGCCAACGCGTTTGTTTCGATCCACCTGAACGCCGACGCGGATGGCCAGAATCCGTTCCGCGACAACGGCACCGGCACGTATTACTTTCATCCGCAGTCCAAGCTCCTTGCGCAGACGGTGCTAAACGCACTTGTTCCTGAGCTCGGACTTCGCGACCGCGGAGTTTTTTATCAGAACCTTGCCGTCTGCCGACCGACCTGGTTTCCAGCAGTTCTTGCCGAGGGGCTGTTCATCATAATGCCGGATCAGGAAGCAGCGATACGGACGCCCGAGTATCAGGATGCCTACGCGCGCGGCGTCGTGAACGGGCTCGAGAAGTTTTTCGCCACGTTTGCGAAATAGCGTGCTGCTGTTCGATCGGTTTTGCCGAGTGCTTATGCGCGCGGTCGTCGCGTCGTGCGTGCTTGCGCTCGCTTCCCAGCGCTCCCTCGCGCAGGTGCCCGCAAACGAAACGTGGCGTACGATCCAAACAGAGCATTTCAGGGTTCACTTCACCGCGCCGCTCGAAGCCGAGGCGCGGCACGCCGCGGCCGTCGCGGAGCGCGCGTATGCCAATCTCGCGACCGAGCTCGCCAGGCCGCGTGGACCCGTCGACATCGTCGTCAGCGACGGTACCGATGTATCAAACGGTTCTGCCACCGTTCTTCCGCGCCCGCATATAATAATTTTCGCCCGTCCGCCGGTCGACGAGCCGTCGCTTGAGAGCTACGACGACTGGACCGTGCTTGTGCTGCAACACGAGATGACTCACATATTTCATCTCGACCGGTCGCGCGGTTGGTGGCGGGTTGCGCAGCATGTGTTTGGGCGCAACCCAGTACTGTTTCCGAACTACTACACCCCCTCGTGGCTCACCGAGGGTCTCGCAGTCTACTATGAGTCGAAGTTCACGAGCGGTGGCCGACTCGAAGGATCTTTTGAAGCCGCCGTAGCGCGCTCTGCTGCGATGGATCATCAACTGCCGGTACTCGGCCAGCTTTCGCTCGCGACGTCCCGTTTTCCATATGGACAGTCGGTGTATGTATACGGATCATTTGTGTGGGACGACATTGCCAAGCGGCATGGCGCGAGTGCGATTCCCGCGTTCATAGAGGCCTCCAGCGGTACACCCGTTCCTTTCTTGCTTGATTACGAGGCAAAGGCGACATTCGGTGAATCGTTCACGCACGTGTGGACCCAGTGGCGCGATTCTGTGCTGCGCGCGGTGGATGATTCAGCCGCCCTGGACCTGCAGACTGCGGCGACGCCGCGCGCGTTTGCGTCGGCTCGCGCGATTGAGATCCCCGACGGTGGGCGTTTCGTCGAGGAGCCGCGCTGGACTACGGATTCCACGCTGATCTTTGTCGTCAACAATGGCCGTGAGAGCCCCGGCCTGTATGAGGCAACGCTCGGCCGCGCGCCGGTGCGAGTAGCGAGGCGTAATTCACTGGACGTGAATGATCCGTCGCCAGACGGCTCGCTGGTGTTCTCGCAACAGGACTACCTTGATCGCTTTCACGTCCGCGGCGACCTGTATGCGGTAACCGGAGGCGTCGAGCGACAGCTGACGCGCGGCGCGCGCTTGAGTGCGCCAAGCGCTCGCGCCGATGGTGAGATCGTTGCCGTGCAGACAGTGCCAGGCACGACGCGGCTCGTGCTCGTCTCGTCCGACGGCCGCGAAATAACGCCAATCACGACAGCGTCGCTCGACACACAATGGGCCGCACCGCGATGGTCGCCCGACGGGCGGCGGATTGTGGCCGTGAGAATTTCCGGAGCGCCCAACTCGATCGTGGTGCTCGACACAGCCGGAAATACGGTTCGCGTACCGGCGAGTGAGCGTGCGGTGTTGCGATCGCCCGCATGGCTACCGGACGGAGAGGGAATACTGTTCACCTCTGACGCGAGCGGTGCATCGCAGCTATCGCTTGCCAATGCCGCGGCGGATTTTCTGACAGCGACGCCACGCAGATTGACCGCGGAGCCAGGCGGGGTGTACGGCGCGGATGTGGTCAACGCTGGCGGAGATTCACTGCGCGTCACGACAACCGCGCTGCGCGGTGATGGTTACCACGTTCTTGTCTGGACGGTTCAGCGGGCTTCGCTCGAAGCCCCTGCGGCGGTCGGCGAAACCGGGATCGCCGCAGTGAACCAACCCGAATCCGAGCAGGCGACCGATCCGCGCTGGCGCGTCGTGGACGACACATCGGAGTCCACTCGCTATTCACCGTGGCGGACGCTGGCGCCTGCCTACTGGTCTCCGACCTTCGCGCAGGTGGGCGACGGCCGCGGCGCGCTCATCGGCGCGCTCACCGGATCGTCGGATGTCATTGGTCGGCACTCTTACGTCGCTCAGGCCGCGGTGAACACGCACAACAGCAACATCGATGCGTCGCTCTCGTACGCGTATAACCGCTGGGCCAACCCCGGGGTGTCGGTGCTGCTCCAACAGTCGTGGTCGTACGCCAGCATCACCGGCCGGTCCGGCAGGATTGGTGACCTGGAGCAGAGGAGTGAATTCGCCAGTCTTCATGCAACCTTCGCACGTGTTCGCGTCCGCACGTATTCGGCGATAACCGTAGGTGCCGAGTTGCAGTCGGACTATTACAGGACGGACCCAGCTCCGCTGATTAGCCGACTCAACGGTTTCTATTCCACGTCGCATCAGTATCCCACGCTGGTGGCGGGTGTGGTGTTCTCCAATACGCAGTCGCCGACACTGAGCATATCCCCAGAGGATGGCATCACGCTTAGCGGTTCGGTGCGGCAACGCTGGGAGTCGTCGACCGGTGTGGACGGCCGGAGTGCGGTGGTCGTTGCTGACGGGTACAAATCGCTTGATCTACCGGGTTTCGCACACCACGTGATCGCGCTTCGTGCCGCGTTAGGTGCCGCTGATAGTCGTTCGCCCAATCAGTACTCCGTTGGCGGAGTGAGCGGCCAATCGTTCGAGATCGTGCCGGGCATTTCCTTTGGCAGCACTGCCCGCACTTTTCCTGCGCGCGGCTTTCCTGCCGGCAGCGAGACAGGGATCGATGCCTCGTCGTTCAGCGCCGAATACCGGCTCCCCGTGGCTGCGCCGTCGCGGTCGCTCGGGTTGTTTCCATTCTTTCTCGACCGCGCGTCGCTGGCTTTTTTTGGCGACGCTGCGCGCGCATCGTGTCCGGCGAGTGCGACCCGGGCGTGCTCGCTGTCGTTCGCCGACGGGCCGACACTCGCCTCGATCGGTACCGAGCTCAACCTCGACTCGGCGCTGCAGTTTGATGTGCCGTACCGGTTCCGGCTGGGTTTGGTGCACCCGTTGAGCGGCGCGTCGTACGCCGGCGCATCGAACGTCTCGGTGTACGCGACGCTTGGCGTAGCATTCTAGACCTTTTGCCCGATTCCTGGTGTCAGGGCACGTCACCTGCAACCACGTGTTTCGGAGCAATGTTGTGGCTGCGTTCGGTCTCGATGGATCCGAGCGGGGAAGCCGAAACACGTTAATGGAGCGACTGCTCCCCGAGCCAAGTCCTTCTACTCCAAAGGGTTAGCTCTGGTGCATGCCGGCGATTATCACAGTTATGATGCAAGTTGCGCGGAGTGGATACGAAATGAGGATAAAGGATCCATCACAGATGTTCGTGACTGTCAATCTATAACTCCATGTCACGTATAGACTTACACATCCACTGGCGCGCAAACACGTACCCACTTACTATCACGACCCCTGACCCGATCTCGCCTGGAATGGCGGCCCGTGGTCTCCCCATGGCAGTTCAGAATTCACGCTTGGTGGTACATTCCACTTGGCGAACAATCCGCAGAGTTTCAGGTGAGATAAGAGATGGCCGACGCAAATTTCGAGGGATCGCTACCCGAGGCGCAACTGAACCAGAATGCCCGCACGGTTCTGTCCAAGCGTTATCTGATCAAGGACAGGACGGGGACTCCGACCGAGCGTCCAGAGGACATGTTCTGGCGCGTCGCGGCGACGGTGGCGGAGGCTGATCGTGGGTACGGTGCGAGCGCCGGGGCGGTGCATGCGCTGGCGGAGGAGTTTTACCGGCTGATGACGGAGCGCCGGTTCGAGCCAAATTCGCCCACTCTGATGAACGCTGGACGCCCACTGGGGCAGCTTTCGGCCTGTTTCGTCTTGCCGGTCGAGGACGCGCTTTCCAACGGGCATAACGGCATCTACGACACGCTGCGCTCGATGGCACTGATCCATCAGTCGGGCGGCGGAACCGGTTTCTCGTTCTCGCGGCTCCGCGGGAAGGGGTCGATGGTGCGCTCCACGACCGGCGTGGCCTCGGGCCCGGTGTCGTTCATGAAGCTGTACGACGCCTCCACGGATGCGGTCAAGCAGGGCGGAACACGGCGTGGCGCCAACATGGGGATTCTGCGCGTCGATCATCCGGACGTGCTCGACTTCATTACGTGCAAGGAAGATCTCACCCAGATCACCAACTTCAACATCTCCGTCGCCATCACGCGCGCCTTCATGAACGCTCTGAAGGCGGGTACGACGTACGATCTCATCGAGCCGTCCACGGGAAATATCGCGGGCAGGCTTGACGCGCAGCTCGTCTGGGACAAGATGCTCGATGGTGCATGGCGCACGGGCGAGCCCGGCTGCTTCTTCATCGACGAGGCTGAGCGCTACAATCCTGTGCCGCATCTCGGCGCGTACGAGGCGACCAATCCGTGCGGCGAGCAGCCGCTGCTGCCGTACGACGTCTGCAACCTGGGCTCCATCAACATCGGCTTCTACGTGAACGACGGTGTGATGAACTGGGATTCGATGAAGCGCGACATCCATCTGGCGACGCGCTTCCTGGACAACATCATCGACGTGAACAAGTATCCACTGCCCGAGATCGATGCGCTGTCCAAGCGCATTCGTCGGATCGGCTTTGGCGTGATGGGTTTTGCGGACGCGCTGGTTCGGCTTGAAATCCCGTACGATTCTCCCGAAGGCGTCGAGTTCGGGCGCACGCTGCAGGAGTTCGTGGATGTGGAGTCCAAGCGCGAGAGCGAGCGGCTGGCAAACGAGCGTGGTCCGTTCCCCGAGTGGGCGCGCTCCATCTTCGGGCCGGACGAGACCTGCGCGCGCGACGAGAGCGGCCAGCGCATCCGTCCCCAGCAGATGCTGCGCAACTGCAACGTCACCACCGTCGCACCGACTGGCACGATCTCCATCATCGCAGGTTGTTCGTCGGGGATAGAGCCGTTGTTTGCGGTTGCGTTCATGCGCAATCAGGCTGGCGTGATGATGCCGGACGTGAACGAGGACTTCCTTGCGATTTCCAAGCGCGAAGGGTGGTATTCGGAAAACCTGATCGAGCGTATCGCGAAGGAAGGCCACATCCATTTTCCGGAAGTTCCAGAGAAGTGGCGGCGCGTCTTCGTCACGGCGCACGACATCACTCCGGAGTGGCACGTTCGCATGCAGGCTGGATTCCAGGAGCATTGCGATTCTGCGATCTCCAAGACCACTAACTTCCCGCACGCGGCAACGCGAGAGGATGTGCGCGCGATCTATGAGCTGGCATACGATCTCAAGTGCAAGGGTGTCACGGTATACCGCGACGGATCGCGCGACAATCAGGTCCTTTCCACCGGCGCGACGGCTCAGGCGAGTGCGGCGCGTGATGAGAAGAGCGATCGCCGAGAAATGGGCGAGCTGCAGGGAACGATTGCGGAGATGACGGCGGAGATGGAGCGGCTCAAGCAATCGTTGTACGACGCCGAGGCAGAAAATCTTCAGCGTCGCGTCAAGCGCTCACGCCCGGATCGCCTGCGCGGTACCACGATTCGCAAGGAAACACCGCTCGGCACGATGTTCGTCAACATCACTGAAGACGACAAGAGTCAGCCATTCGAGGTTTTCATCAATCTCGGCAAGGCCGGCGGTGCGGCGATGGCCGACGCTGAAGCAATGGGCCGAATGATTTCACTCGCTCTACGCTCCGGCATCCCGCTGCGCGAAGTGCACAAGCAATTGCGCGGAATAAGCTCGGATCGCGCTGTTGGTCTCGGACCCAACAAGGTGTTGTCGGTTCCCGATGCCATCGGAATCGCGCTCGAGGAATGGACGCGCGAGAAGCAGGGCGTGCAGCAGGAGCTTCTGTCCGCAGCCAACGCTGCGGCGCAGGCACCGCGCGCTACACCTGAAACCATTCAGGCAGCGTCAGACGTTGCGGCAGCGCAGGCCCAGATGCAGATGGGCTTCGACGCCTACAACAGCGGCGACGGCTTCATGCAGACATGCCCCG
Source organism: Gemmatimonadaceae bacterium (assembly GCA_039936295.1). Lineage (GTDB taxonomy): Bacteria > Gemmatimonadota > Gemmatimonadetes > Gemmatimonadales > Gemmatimonadaceae > Fen-1247. Next base: position 1,433 of record JBDTIP010000206.1, on the reverse strand, counting down.
ACTGCGGCTCGCAGCTCGAGCTGGCGGAAGGGTGCGCGAAATGCCACGTGTGCGGCTTTTCGGAATGCGGCTGAGGTAGGCCAGGAGACGCGAACACGTCCAGACATGTTCTGGGCTTGCACGAGCAACCGTTGACCGAAAGGTGAAGGATGAAGCGGTTTTAACACCGGCCGAGACCGAACGCGTACTAGGTATCGCTCAACTTGTGGGACAGGTTGATACTATAGGTCAACGAATCAGGAGATAGCGACAATACGGAAGGCTTCAACGCCGGGACGTGGGTTGAGGCGTGGCTCGATCGCCCGTTGACCGCTCTCGGTGGAGTGGCCCCGGATCGCTACTCGACACGGCTGAAGGACGGAGTTTGGTCTCCGATCTATTAGCTCGGATGCAGACAGGCGCATACGCGTGAGATGCGCGTGAGCGCGGAGTCCGCTCCGAGAACTGCTGCCGAGCTGGTTGTGCTGTGGCGAATCGCCGTGGACACGCCCAATTATCTGGCCGACGACCTGAATGGGACTGGGGCCCACGTCTCGGGAGGGCGTTGGAACCGTAAAGGATCCCCAATGGTGTACACCTCCACTTCTCGGGCGCTGGCGCGTCTTGAAACGGTTGTCCAGCTTGCGAGCGGCAAGCCACTGCCTCTGAATCGGTATCTCGTCGAAGTAATCGTTCCGTGGCAGGCTTGGGACCAGCGAGAGGTCCTGGCGCCTGCCGATCGCGTGGGTTGGGACGCGCAACCGCCGGGAAAGATCTCACTGGATTGGGGAACTAGGTGGGTGGCCGCGAGATCGACCTTAATCGCCGAAGTGCCCTCGGTAATCGTGCCGGAGGAATCCAACCTGCTCATCAATCCGCGGCATTCGGATATTGCGCTGGTTTCGACGCGGAAGGTCCGCAGATGGACGTGCGATGGTCGCCTACGACCATAGCCAGCGTCACCGTTACGCGGGCACCAGTGCAGGGCCACCGAGATCCCATGCGTGCTGGCCGTACGTCCCACCTCAGGCGCATGAGTGCGTCCGGCAAGCATCTTCTCGGACTCATCGAGGAGCTGCTCGGCTACGCCCAGCGGCGACGCTGGCGTCAACGCCATCAATATTGAGACGATGCGTCTTGCTGACCTCGTGGAGCGGAGTCCCGTGCTGGTCCGTCCGGCCGCTGCACTGGCCTAACGCATGGGCTGGTATACATTTGAGACCAGAATGTCTCAAACAGTAGTCCGATGCCCGATCCGGATTCCTCTACCACCGGAGCGTACAAGGCGAAGGAGCCAGCACTGATCAAGCCGCTGAAACCAGTGGCCCGCATGGTTGCTTCGCTGGGTACGGCGTTCGTCGTCCTCATCCTCGGCGTGGTCACCTACGTCAGTCTCGTACGAGTCCGCGACAGTCGTGCGTGGGTAGAGCACAGTCATCAGACCATCGACGTGA
>JBDTIP010000205.1:0-4622 GCA_039936295.1 Gemmatimonadaceae bacterium | reverse complement strand
CGTCAATTATGATCATCGGACCGTCGGCGCCGATCAAGTTTAGCGAACTGGTCCCGCGCTGGCTCCGGATGCTAAAAGGTCGTCCGAACTGATCCTCTGCGTACGTATACTTCTTCACATCGCGACGGAGTAGCTCCCACGCGTTACTAGCGCCTGACTGGGCGATCTGGTCTTCCGTGAGAGTCATCGTGCCCGGATCGTCGCTGACTCGGTCCGAGGTACGATGCATGGTCGTGCAGGTTGCGAAAGTGACTGTTGCAGCGACTCCGAGTGCATGACCGAGACGGGTGCGCATGATAGCTCCTTAAGAAAAGGGGTAGGCGTAGGTTACGGTCGATCGAGAGAACCGTTATAGGATCGTATGCCGGCGCGGCCCAGGTCGCGAGAAATGATGGGCGATCGCGGTGCCGGCTCATGCGATCGGAGGTTAAGGTTCGCACGCGAACGTCCGCGCCAGCGAGATCACCGGCAAGAGGGAGCAGGGCGCCGGCAATGTGACCGGTCGGAATACCGCTGCCGATGGCATGGGCTACTTTGGCGCCGGTCGCTTTGCCATGTTACGCTCGATCTCGTCGATCTCCCGTGGCGCGCTGCTAATCCGGTGAAGGCCCTTGGAGGTGATGACGTAATCGTCCTCGATGCGCACGCCGATATAGTTGTAGCGCTCGACAGCGGGCCGTACGGCGCTGATGAATGCGCGATTCCTGGGCGTGTCGGGGAGCGCGGCAAGTGCGTCCGTACTGATATAAATGCCGGGCTCGATCGTGAATGCGTCGCCCTCCCGATATCTCCGTTCCCCCGTGTAATATTGCGCAGGATCGTGCACTGCCAGACCTAGGCCGTGTCCCAGGCCGTGTATCATCCACAACATTGACTGCCTGCACGCGGCTGGCGTTGCGGTGCAATCGACCTTCCAGGGAGGATCGAAAGTTGAATCGACACCCTGAGTCAGTCCGAGCTTCGCCAAACCAATGGCGCGGACACTTGTTGCGGAATCGCTTGCTGCTGCAGCCAACATCCCGGGCTTCGAGTTTCGCTCTGCCGCTGCCTGCGCATCGCGCACAAGCTGGTAGATCGTCCGCTGGTCAGGCGTGTACGTACCACTCACTGGAATCGACCGCGTGATATCGGCTGCGTACCCTTTGTACTGAGTGGCGGCATCGATTACAACGATATCACCAGGCCGCGCCACCGCTGTATCGAGCATGTAATGAAGCTGCGTTCCATTGCGTCCAGCGCCTACAATGGAGCCGTAAGCCGGTCTCTCGCCGCCGAGACGGGTGAACGTGTTTTCCAGCACCGCTTTGATCTCGTACTCGTGCCGCGGCTCGGGCGCGCGCATCACCGCCAGATGAGCCGCGGAGCTTATCTCAGCCGCACGCTCGAGCAGCGCGATTTCCGCGGGACTTTTGCGCGCCCGGAGCTGGTCCACGATCGGATGAGCGTCCCTTACGACGAGACCCGGATGACGCTGCTCCAGAGAGCGCATGAACATCGCTCCACGCGTGAGGGAATCCTGCCGCGCAAAATCGGCGTCGGGGAAATCCGCGAGTGTGTAGAATGGGACTCCAGACTTGGCGAGCGTCTCCACGACGCTAGCGAGCGTGGCGAAGCTCCGGGCGCCGACGCCGAGCGTCTGCGTGACCATGGAAGAGTCGGGACGACGTCCATAGTAGAACGCAGTGCGCGGATCGATTGGCATGATGAAGATCGTGCTTGTCGCGCGCCCGTCGGCCACAACCATTACGAAAGCAGCATCGGGCTGATCGTAGTTGGTCAGATAGTGAAACGCCGGGAGTTGATAAAACGGGCCGAAGTCAGTAACCGGCGTTCGGCCACAGAACGCGATGACCACCCCCGTGCCGATACGCGCCGCGAGAGAGTCACGCCGTGCCGCGAATTCGCTCTGATCGATCTGGGCTCGTGCCGTGGCTGCTGTCGTCGCGACAAGCAGCAGGCTGATTACGGCGCTTCTTACATTGTGTCGCATCATCTCTCTCTATCTCCCACGCGTTGCTGGCAAAGAGAGCGACATCGCCGCCTCACGTCAAGACGAGCCATGGCGGTTATGAGGTGACGACCCGTGTATTACTGGGGTGTGGCCGGTTGGTTGCGGTTGGTTATCCGACGCTTCACCCCGTCACGGGTGGTAGTGAAGCGCGGATAGAGAATGATCTCTTGTATTGGTACGCTCGTTGTCGCGGAACCTCGCATAGGCGGGTTCAAGCTGAGCGACGGCCGAACGGGGCCTCCGGGATTCTGCGCATTCATAACACTGAAGTCGTCCCCCGCTTCTGGAACAACGGTGTAGCCAAAGTCGCCAAGGGCCTCGATGGTGATTCGACTCAGAGGATTGGGTCCGTTATTGAGTGTACCGGTCATCAGCTCGTGTCCGAACACTGACGCGCGCCAGTGGCCGTCGCGCGTGCCGTCACCAACCGTGCCCAGGTTTTCTATCGGGACGCCTCGGGCTGAGTCTACCGTGAAGCCAAGCTGAGCGTATGCCGCTCGCGCACCGGCTCCGAGAAACACCGGATCCGGACCGCCGAGGCCCGCGGCGGTATTGGGAAAGAAGACAGTCGAGTCGCGCACGGTACCATCGGACCAGAGCGTGCCAATGCCGAGTATGTGACCCATCTCGTGAGTCAGCAGCGCGACAAGAACACCATCCTGCGCAAGCGATGCGACGTCTGCGGAATCCACGGTAACGGTCCCGAGCGCGGTGAACTGCGGCGCGGCATCGCGAATCACGCACGGACCTCCGAGTCCCGCGGTTTTGCCCCTTCCGTCGATCGAATCGACCTGAACGATTACCAACAGACTCGTCTCGGTCGTATCGACAGCAGGTATTCCAGCGCCGCAGTCGTTGGCTCTGGTGACAATGTGATACGGGATGAGCGGCGCGGAAATGACCTGCTCCCAGCGCGCGGCAGCTGCAAGCGCTGCACTTTGCACCGTTGGCGAAACCTTTCCAACAAAGCGGACATCAATCTTGAAGCCGCCGGGAGCAATCTGTTTTACCGAGATCGGCACGTTGACGGAGCCCGAACCTGTAGCGACGGTCAGTGTCGCCGTGCCTGCTCCTCTGCCAGCGACGACACCGGTCGAGCTTACGGTCGCTACCGACGTATTGTCAATCCTATAAGTGTATGGGCGTCCAGGGAGCGCCTGTCCCTTAAGGCCCGTAGCCGACGATTGAGTGGCAATCGTGACGCCGACCCCGAGATCCAGCACGCTCGGAACGACGTTGACGTGACCGATCGGTGCCTGCTGGACTGTGAACGTTATTTGGGCATGCGCAGTGTCCAGCGTCGCAGTCACGGTGGCCGTGCCTTGCGTCAATGCAGTCACAAAGCCGGACGACGTGACGCTCAGGTTAGCTGCCCGTGTCGAGTACGCCGGCGCTCTGCCCGTCACGACCGCGCCGGTGCGGTCGACGATTTTTGGAGCGGGAATTGTGAGTGTGTCGCCTTCAATCATCGTGTACGAAGTTGTGGCGTACGTGAGCGTCGCGACGGCCGCTGGCAGTACGACCACCGGTAAGGTTGCCGTAACGCTGTTGTTTGCGTTGAGCGTCAGCGTGGTGCTGCCAGTGTGAACGCCGGTAACCACGCCGGCCGCAGACACCGTTGCGATGGTTGTGTCGGCGGTGCTCCATGCGGTGGATCCGGCGTCGACTACCGATCCTGTCGAATCAAAAAACGTCGCGCCGACGGAGCTCGTTCGCTGGATCTCGACGGAGTCGACGCTTCGGCTGAAGCTGATCCTGGCCAGCGGCGCAGGCCCCTTGGACGCTGGCAGTCCGGTAGCGGTGTCACCGCCGCAGCTCGTGATGACCCCCAATCCCAGCGCGAGAAGCGCGACGCTCGCGACTCCCACGACGCTCGGCGTGCGACGTGGATTTCGACCGCGACGGACCACCCGACGGAACGACCCTTGCGCTATCGCAAGACTACTCCAGCCCAGCGACATGTCCATTCTCCGATCGGTGGCCGCTGTCATCGTGAGCCGCCGAACGGCGCGCCGGATGACCCGGTTGATTCCAAACCCGCTACTGCGGTACGCAGTCGTAACCATCGCTACTGCACTTGTTCCAGTGATACTGGACAAGTTCGCAGAAAGATGGCGTCGCGGAACAAGTATCGGTATACCAGAGCGGAAAAACACCGCGGGGCGGCAGCGACCGGTTACCAAGCTGGATTAACCGTCGTCATTAGTTAATCGGTGCGCTGCGGTTGCGGCGCACCATCACTGCTGGATCAACCCGGCTGGACCAACGGAGGCGCGGTGACGCTGTCACGTCGGTACCTGATCGTTCCGCTGTTAGCTGTTCTCATCCTGGCCGCGTGCGGTGGAGCCGACTCGGATCGCACGAGTGCGCGGCGAGATCTGGCAAAGTCCACCTGCGAGGACGCCGTCAGCAATCAGCTGGCATCCCGGGCCACCGCCCGCTTCAGCAGTGAGAGCGACCATGTCTATTACGACTCGGTCGGCGGGGCAGCGGTCGCCGGTATTGTCGCGACTGCGACGGGGCAGCGAAACTTCGCCTGCATTCTCAAGCCGGCCACCGACAGTACCTGGCTTCTTTCAGAGGCGCGGCTCCTTAACTGAGGCTGTGCCGG
>JBDTIP010000204.1:0-7145 GCA_039936295.1 Gemmatimonadaceae bacterium | reverse complement strand
GCGACGTACCCGGACGGATATACGATAATGCTCGTGAGATTGGGATAATAGTCCGTGTCTCGATGCAGCAGCAGGACGCAAGCCTGCGCTGCGATCGTAACACGAATCTCGTCCGTCAACTCAAGACCGCCAGCGCCCTCAAAATGCTTCTCCGCGAGGAAAACCTGCATGTGTCCGAGAAGTTCGGCTTGATCCGCAGCAGGAAGTCGCTGAAAGATCGCGACGTTGTGCTGAACGATCGCGCGCCAGCTGGCAGGGACTGGCGCGGCTCGAAGTTTTGCTCGCCGGCGGCTTTTGAATCCAAGAACCATGATACGGATGATAGCGTCGATTCACCCGGCGCTACACTCCGAACTGGCGAAGGTGATGGTCCAGATGCTTGTACATCAGAATCGCCCATTCCTCGGGCGTCAACCTTCCAAAGAATCCATGCGGAAGGGTCGTGCAGCCGGCCGGCCCAGCCGCAGCCAATCGATCTATCAACCCGATCAGTTTGACGCGTTCCTCGTCAAGATCGCGTTCATCGTTCACGATCAGATTTTTCACCGTCGGGGAATTACGCCGCATCGGCTCGTCGTTGCCTAGCGCCATCGGTTTGATGATGCCGCCAATTATTCGGCCGAGGAAGAGGCGTGGCGAAGCTCTATCCCCCAACGCCAACTCCATCCCCCGAGCCATGTGCGCGACTGCCTGCGCCGCCGTCATCGTGCCCCATTGCCGCTGACTGTCAGGCTGCAACAGCCGGATCCGGCTCCTTACTTCCTGGAGTCTGGCTGTCTCGAACAGATTCTTCACGTCGTCGCCAGGCTTGCTTGCGGCGACGCAAGTCGCTTTGTCGTACGACAGTCGGAGGACGTGGTCAACCCCAGCGGCATGACGGCTACCTCTCGCTCATCGACGCAGTGCTGCCGCCACTCTTTCCGGCATCCAGATGATCCCAGTTCATGATCGTGTTGAATCCAAGCATGAAAGTGCCCTGTGTCTGCCAGCGCCAGAACGGCCGGATGGCGAACATCACGATGTGGCCCTTTCCTATCGATTCATCCACGACCTGAGCGCGACCCGACAGTGCGTCCCCGCCAGACAGGACGCCCGAAAGCAGCATGTCAGCTGGGCGCGTCGGGAACTTCAGAATCACGCGAGGGCCGTCTGCCGCTCCGGCTGCAGCCAATCCGCTACCACCCTGTGCTCCAGCCGGCGCGCCACGCCGACGCGCATTGCGACCGCCCGAGGACGCGGTGTCCGGATTCCATGGCGAGAGCTGCTCGACCGTCGCCATGGGCGTAATGTTTTGACCGGTAACTGCGCTGCGACGCCCGAACCCGCCGAATCCACCAAACGCCCCAGGCCCGCTTGCGGCACGAATCACGGGCCCCTGATTGAAGTACACCGGCAGCTGATCCTGACCGTATCCGTACACGATCGGGCTCTTCATGTCATTGATCACGCCGCGCATGACGCTGCCACGCACGAAAAGACTGTCCGGCTCTTCGATCGTTACGCCCGGAGTGAGATTGTAGCCCGGCATGATGAGTGACGTCGACCCTTCGACAATCAGCGTTCCGCCCTGCTGAACGAACTCATACAGATTCTTCACGCCTTCCAGACCCATCCCGCCGCGAATGTCATCCGACGCGTCTGGAGTGCCCAGGCTCTGGAACTCCGCGCTCTTTTTGTAGGGCAGCGGCGACGCGCCGGTCTTTGCAATGCCATTTACCATACTCTGCACGGTACCACCGACATCCGGGAAGATGATCACGTCATATCGCTGCCTCAGATTCGCCTCGCGCAGCTTGATGTCGCCAAAGTAGGAGTATGGAATGCCATACGTGTCGAGTGCAGCGCGCACCCATCCTTCGTCCTGCGTCCGCGTCCAGCTGTGCACGTACCCGATGCGCGGCACATCCATCTCGTGCGTCTTCACACTCGGCGGCGACGCCATTGCGTAACCAGAGAGGCCTAGCTTCCTCAACGCCGGCTCGAGCGCCGCACGGTCAGCGTTCGGGACGATGATCGCGCCAGCACGGAATGAATGACCCGCGGCGTCAAAATCCTCTTCCGCAGCCGCCATTTTCGTTTTCGCGAACTTGAAACGGAATGCAGCGATGTTGTTGTCAGCGGTATTGTCGACAACCACGACATTACCAGTCCCCGTGATCCCGCCAGGAGCGACCGCATTCGTGTTCAGCAGCGTCATCGGCTGCGACAGCAGGCTCTTGTCGCCGATCGGCGTGATGGTGATGTCGCGCATCAGCTGGAACGTCCAGCCGGTGTCGTCGTATGGCGACGGGTTCTCCGGCGAAAAATGTTGCAACGCGAAGTACATGTCGGCAATCGTGCGATATGGCTGATCACCACGCACGACGTAATCACCCGGCTTGATCGATACGTTGCCAGCCGTGTACGCAGTGTTCGCCGTGTCAACCTCGAGTCCCTGGGCGCGCAGCGCGTTAACAGCGTCGGCCGCATCCGCCTTGCGCCGCTGATCAGCCGGAATCACCCAGCCGAAGATCGGTCCCGTCTTTCCCTTGGCCACGGCGCGCTGGTTCGTGCGCCAGAAATTGTCCAGGAACTGCTCCTTGTTCCGCGCGACGTTGGCGAGCGAGAACATGATCGCCGATTCCTGAATGTTCGTGTTGTTACGCGGGCCCCAGTTGATGCTGTCGAGCGGTGGGTTGGGCCGGAACCATTCGCGACTCGTGGTTGTCGCGCGAGGCTTGACCACGTAATTGTCCGGCCCGTAACTCTGCACCTCATAGAAGCGACCAACTTCGTTGTGAGTGTGCGCGATGAAGAAGAGATAGTTGGGCGTCCAGCCGTCGTAGAAACCGTAGGTCCATACGCCCGGCACACCACGCTTGGTCATCTCCATCACGTCATTTTCCGCCATCGCCCACCACTCGTCGATGGTGATAGGATCGATTGCTTCGTTGTACGGACCCGTACCCGTCGACGCGTACAGGTACGTCTGTGCTTCGTGCAGATCATGGAGAATTGTCGGATGCCAGTCCAGCACCGTCTGCGTGGTGTGCTTCGTAAGATCCAGAAACTGCCCCATTCCGTCGCGGTTGTTGTCGTGCTGCACATACTTGCCCCAGTACATCAGCGGCAGCTTCTGCGCATCCTTGGGCAACTTCTTGTTGAAGTAGTACGTGTCCACAGCCTTGTCGCGACCGTCTGGCTCAACCACCGGTGTGATCAGCGTGATGACATTGTTCCGGATGTTCGTCACGAAAGCTGACGAATCCACCGCTAGTCGATACGCCAGCTCCATCAACATCTCGGGACCGCCGAACTCTGGCGAGTGGATGCCGCTCGTGATGTAGTAGATCGGCTTCGCTGTGTGGATCAACTTCTGTGCTTCTTCCGGGCTCGTCTTGCGTGGATCGCCTAGTTGCGCGAGCATACCGCGATACTTGTCGATGTTGTTGATGGTGGATTCGTCACCGATGGCGACGAGGATCATCTCGCGACCTTCTTCCGTCTTTCCGGTGCGCCACACCTTTACCCGCGGCGACGCCTTCGCCAGCGCATCGAAGTACTTGTAGATGTCGGCGGTTCGATCCAGATCGCCCGGCGCCCCAATGATGTGCCCCAGTACCTTGAGCGGGGTAGGGACGGTCGCCGAGTACGGCAGGTAGTCCACCAGCTCCGTTGTGATGCGTGGGTCTTCCAGATCCTTCCTGATCTGGGCAGTGTACGCGGTGTCGATTGCCTGCTGGGCGCTGGCGAGCGATGGCAGGAGGAGCGCAGCGGCGGAGGCCATCGCGCAAATCAGGCGGAAATTACGGAACGGAGTCTGGGGCATCGTGGCTTGCTCTCGGCTGGCTTCGAGTGACGGCTTGGGGGCGATTAAATACGCGTGGAGGCAGAACCGCGTTCTGACGGATCTATAATGCGACAATCGGAGTCGAGCTGCCGATCGCCTGCTTTCGGCATGAACCTTTCCCAGCCATTGCCAAAGGTCTGGAACAACGATGCGTCTTCAGCGGCCCGAGATCCTGCTCGCCGGATCCCTCGTCATCGATTTGATGTACTCGGCGCGCCTGAATCTGAGCGCCGACCAGTCGTCGTCGATCGCCACCATTCGCACAGGCTCGAATCCAGCGGCACCGAGCACCGTCCATCCTGAATCACGGTTGAACTCGCACTTGTAGTTCTTCGAGCTTTTTTTTGGGTACGCAATCCACAAAATCGCGTCGCCCTTGGCCTTTCCTGTTAGAGACTTGGAAAGTTTATCCAGTTCCGCCTGCGTGGTCGCGAACGCGATGACGAACTCTACGGTTTTAGCCTTCTCCGGATCCCGTATCACTTTCACGGAGCCAAGTTTCGCAAGCTCCTTGCCGAACGTAGCCGGCGCATTCACGACGACGATCTCGTTCTGATCCTTGAGATTCAACTTCTTGAAGAGCTCTGACATCGCCGTGCAGCCTCGTCTGTGGAATTGTTTGATCTCCCACACCATGCAAAAAGGCCCACGGGAATCCGTAGGCCTTCTTGCGACATCATCCCACGCAGCCGGTCAAGCTACACGACCGGCTTGTACCTGTAAGCAACCACATTGACAGCCTGCACCGTCGCCTTGAAAGGCGCCGAGGCCTTTGGTGCGACGGACGGTGTGGTCACAGATTGAGTGCCAACAACCGCACCCGTCTTGTCGAGAAACTCGACGTCGATCGTGTATGCCTTTGCCGCGGTACCACGATTCTCAACGGTGCCTCCAAGGGTCGCCGTCTTGTCGTTCGGGCTCACCGTAAACTCGCGCACTTCGACATCTGGCGTCAACTTCTCGGACTTGGTGTTGTACTTGACCAGCGAATCGGTGTACGCCTTGGTGAGCTTGGGATCTTTCGTGTCCTTCAGCAGTCCTGCGTATGCGTACGCGTACAACAGCCAGTTGGAAGGATTGTTTGGATCCAGCGCCACGAGCTTGTCGACGACCGGCGCGACTTTCGCAGGCTGCTTGTTGCCTATGTAGCTCGCCGCGAGATTCTTGAGTGCGTCGCGCTGATACGGATTACGATCAACCACGGTCGAGAACAGCTTGATTGCGTCTGGCACATTGCCCGCCTGGGTGGCAATCACGCCTGCGTTGAGCACGGCCAGGTCACCGTAACGCGCTGGATTGGCCGCGATTGGTGCATAGATCTTGGCGTATTCGGTGGTGTCCTTCATTGCGAGTGCAATCTGTGACGCGGTCGACTGTGCGTGCGCGATTCTCGCGTCCTGTGTACCGACGGGGATGTAGGCTTCCCAAGCATCGATTGCCTGCTTGGCGAGCGTAGCCTTATCGGCTCCGGACGCCGCGTCGTATTCGGTGACGAGAGTGCTCGCGAGATCGTACATCGCGTTCTGCTTCGCATCGTTGTATATGGTATCTGCGCCCGCTACCTCGATCGCCTTGCGCAGCATTTCCGTCGCGGTTGCATAGTCCTTCTTGTTCGTCGCTACGGACGCCAGCACGCTATACGGATACGGGGCTCGGTGGTCGATCGTGAGCGCGCGCTTGGCATAGACCTCGGCCGAATCATAATGATCAGCGTTGACCGCCGCGATCGCTGCGTTGACGGCTTCCAGCCAGGGCTTCTGCTCGCGCCACTGTGCGATTTCTGTCCGGCACCCGGGCTGCGCCTTCTCCACGAGCGTGAAAGCACTATCCGCAGCCGCTAGTAGATCGATGTTCGCAGTTGGCTCGGTCGTAATTCCATACGTCGAGCGCGGCCCCGATTCCGGAATCGCCGGTTGCTGCAGCATCAGGATGTACGCCTGCCCCAGATAGTAGGCCCGTCCCACCGAGTCCGCCGCTTCCTTGGCATCCTTGGTAGGGGTCGTTAGCACTCCGATCGCGGATTTCAGCGGCTTGGTCGCATCCTGCTTTGCGTTCACGCTAGAGGCGGCCTGCTGGAGATACAAGGTCGCCTTGGCGACAGCCTGGCTCGCACCAGGATCGCACGCCGGCGCTGCCGGTGCTGCCGGTGCCGTCGCCTGGGCGCCGGCGACTCCAGCGGCGCACAGAAGCGCCGGAACGACGCTGCGTAACGATATCGTCATCTACTGCTACTCCTGGTTTCGGATGAATCTGGAAAGCTAGTGAGCATGCGCCCCGAAAGTCAGCCGCACGTGCCCGGCGAAGTCACTTTTATGATGGCACTGCATGGAGCCGGGCGACCGCACGCTCTCGAAAGTCCGCTTCCGCGGCAATACGCGCTCACTTTCCTGCGCGTGACGCCGCCGTCGGATATTTTCGTGCGATGTCCCACACGCGCGCGATCAACCACCTCCGCAAGGCCGACCCCAAACTGGCCGCCGTCATCGCTGAAGTCGGTCGGTGCACCTTCGCACCAGCCGACGACCTGCCTCACTTCACGGCCATTACCCGGTCGATCGTATTCCAGCAGCTTTCCGGCAAGGCAGCCTCCACAATCTACGGCCGGTTCGCGGCTCTCTTCGACGACCTGACGCCGGCCGCCCACACGCTGCTGGATCTCTCGGATGATCAGCTGCGCGGTGTAGGGCTATCGCGCCAGAAGATCGGGTACCTGCGTGACCTTTCTGCGCGCGTTCACTGCGGCGAGCTACCCCTGGACACCCTCCAGGATCTCTCGGACGACGAAGTCATCGCAGCGCTCACATCGGTGAAGGGCATAGGCCGCTGGACCGCGCAGGTTTTCATGATGTTCCGGCTAGGTCGCCCTGATATTCTGCCGGAGCTCGATCTCGGAATCCAGAAGGCAATTCAGCGCGCCTACCGCACGCGCAAGCTCCCCACGCCAAAGCGGGTGATGGAAGTGGGAGCGAAGTGGGCGCCGTACCGCACCGTAGCATCGTGGTATCTGTGGCGTAGCCTCGATGCGGCCGCGGAGAATCGTCAGGGGAAATGAACCGACATCGCGTAATTGGATCAGGCGCGGCATAGCCGCGCTCTACCGTTAACTCGATCGCTTGACGATCGACGCGTCATCCGAAACGGGGTCCGACGGATCGCTTTCACCTGGCAACACCGTGAACGGTAGCAGGATTGATATTCGTCGGTTCGCGGGATCGTCCGGGTTGCTCGGCACCCTGAGGTCCCTATCCGCCATCCCGCGTACCTCCTGGATGCGCGACGGATCCACACCCGAAGCTTCGATCAACCGCCGGGCCGC
>JBDTIP010000203.1:0-5217 GCA_039936295.1 Gemmatimonadaceae bacterium | reverse complement strand
ACTCGACCGCCTTGCTCTCCTCCTCGTGTTCCTCAATCGCAAGAGGGTTCACCTGTCCGAGCGACTCGATCTGTGAGCGAAGATCGGCGGCCTCTGATCGAAGCGACTCATCATCGGCCTCTAACGGGGTGTTATCGTTGATTAGATCCTCGAGCGGGCGGCGCCATTCGGTCTCGAGACGCTCACGAATGGCGGTTTTGCGACCGGCCAGCTCTGTGTAGCGCAATTCGGTCGCGTGGAGTCTCTCGGAGCTTGCCGCGGCGTCGCGCCGTACCTGATCCAGAGAGTGATCGGCCGCTGTCAGCGCGGCGTCCGCACTTCGAACGTTACGCTCGGCATCCGCGAGTTGAGATTCGGTATCGCGCAGCACGGCATCCCGTGCTTCGAGATCCAGAACCCAATCTGCCAGCTGCGAGGTCAGGGATGCGTCGTCATGTGAGAGGGTGCTGAGTTCGGTCTGCAGTGCGGACAATCGCGACGTCGCCATTGTCTGTTCCTCGCGCAAGCGACGCTCGCGGTCTGTCACGACTTGGAGTCGCGCCTGTGCTTGAGCCTGCTGGACCTGCGCGGCGGTACGAAGCTCGCGCGCTCCATCGTGCGATCCTTCCGCGTCGCTCAATGCGCGACGATGATCCAACAGAACGGCATCGTGCGCATGACCGGATTCGGTAACAAGGACTATCTCCGCATCGATGTCACCTGCTCGCTGCACGAGCGCATCCGCGCGCTCCGTCAGTTTCGCAAGTGCAAGATCAGCCTCGGTTACCTCGCGCGTCGCGCGCTGATGGCGGCGAAGTATCTCACTCACAACTTCTTCTGCGTGACGCGCCGCGCGTAACGCCGCCGCGGCTCCGTCGGCAGCCGTCGAAGCGCGCTGCATCGCGACGTCCAGCGCTTCGCGCGATGCGGCTGCGATCGCCGACGCGTTACGCAGGTTCGTGGCTGCAACCTGCATGTCGCGGGTGATGTCTGTCAGCTCCGCGCGCCGCCTGAGCGGACCGGGACCGGCGACACTGGCGGGCAGCCAAACGGCGCCGCGTGCATCCACAAATGCGCTCGCATCTTCAACCGGGCGTACAGCGCCGAGAAGTGCACGCACCCAGCCTGCTGCGCTGGAGTCCGTTGCGTCGACCAGCGCAGCGAGATCATCTCGCGAATCTGCGTGCGCTTCGACAAACGTCGTATCGACGGGAAGCAACAGTAGAGGCCCGGGTTTGGCCGCAACGTGCCACGCGCGTATGGCATCCGCGGCCGCGCGGTCGCGCACCAGCACCGCGTGCACGGTCGCGCCCAGATAGCGCTCAATCAACGCCGCGGGAACCGATCCGGCGGAGATGTAATCGCTCAGCGGCCCGAGAATCGCCCCCTCTCCGAACTTGTCGCGCTCGCGCAGCAACTGTGCGGCCGCAGGGGCGAGACCAACCCGCTCTCGCTCGAGTGCTTGCAGGGCGTGAGCGCGTCCCTCGAGCGCTGCGTGAGCTTCATCCGCTCGTAGTGCGTCGCTCCGCGCCGCAGCTTCGGCTTCGCGAGCAGCTGCGACGTCGGCGTCCGCTGCGTCACGGATGTCGGCCGCCTCTGTTACGCGAACGCGCGCCACGTCCAGCGCGACGCGTGCGTCCTCGACCTCGCGGCCAACCAGCTCCGCGACGTCGAATAATTGCAGCTGTTCGTTCCGAAGTGCTTCCTGACGACGCAACACATCCTGGTGCTCGCGTGAGCTCGCCTCGCGATCCATCGTGAGGCGGTGAGCCTGCTCGCGCAACTCGCGCGCGCGGCGTTCGGCCTGTTCCACCGCTCCCCGCGCAGTCGACAGCGCAGCGCGCGCGATCTCCTCACTCGAGGCGCGATCGCGGAGCTGCTCGCCCAATGCGGCAAGCTCCGTCTCGATTGTTACGCGAGAATCTGCCGCCTCCGTGAGCTCCGTCTCGACCCTATGCGCGGTGTCGCCGCGCTCGCGGCTCTCTTCTTCCGCTCGCTCCCGGTGCGCCGCGGCGTTCCGCCTGCGCTCCTCGGCAACGGCGATCTCGCCGCGCAATTGCTGCGCACGCTCGCGCTGCTCGCTCACAAGCCTGGCAAGCTCGGAGCGCGCTCCGTCTGCAGTCGCGCGGTCGGCGTGGGCTGCGTCGCGCGCACCCTCGGCCGAGTACACGCGCTCATGCTCCAGCGGTGCGCCCTCCCGAAGTGCTGCCAGTCGATCGCTCAGCTCGTCCAGTTCAGCGCTCCATGCGGTCATCTCGCGGGCGGCCAGCGTTACTTCGACTGCAAAACGCCGAGTCGTTAGCTCGGTGTGTCGCTCAGCACGCTTGCGCTGGCGGGCGAGCGAGCGCACGTGGCTTTCCTTTTCATTCAGCAGATCGCCAATTCTCGCGAGGTCAATGGTCGTTTCCTCGAGCCTGCGCTCCGTGCTGCGCTTGCGATCGCGGTACAGGCCGATGCCGGCCGCTTCCTCAAAAAGCTCGCGGCGCTCGTCGGGACGGTCCGACAGCAATGCGTCGAGCATCCGGGATTCGATGACCACCCCTGAGTCTGCACCGAGTCCAGTACCGCGCACCATGTCGTGAATGTCACGCAGACGGGCAGGGGAGCGATTTATGAAGTAATCGCTCTCGCCGGAGCGGCTCAACCGTCGCGTGATCACCACTTCGCGAAAAGGAACGTTGAATCCGCCGTCTTCGTTGTCGAAATGCAGCGACACTTCTGCGATGTTCACTGCCTTTCGGGCCGACGAGCCCTGGAAGATTACGTCTTCCATCTTCGCGCCTCGCAACGTCCGAGCGCGCTGCTCACCCAGCACCCAGCGCACGGCATCCGACACGTTGGACTTGCCTGACCCGTTTGGCCCCACGATAGCCGTGGCGCCGGGCTCGAATACAAGCTCGGTATGATCGGCGAACGATTTGAATCCGTGCAGCTCGAGTTTCGTCAACCGCAATTACGGAGTTCTCCCTGTGCGATACACAAGACTGGGTGTCAATTTTGCCGCGCGAAGAGTCATCATCAGCGAGGCTGCATCTTCCGGCCGCTCAAAGGCGCCGGCGTATAACTTGAGGCCACCATCGGGCTGAGCGAGGACGTACGAGCCCCATTTGCGAGCCTCCGGATACTTTCGGACCAACTCACTCGGGCGCCCAGCTGCGGCACTATCGATCAGTAACGCGTATGGCGTGCGCACCACAGTTCCGAGAGTAGGTGTCGGCGTCACCTGCTTGTGCCGAAGCAGGTCCAGTTCCGCATCGGCTTCGTTCCGGCGAGGATACGCGCCGACGATCAGCTTGTAATACCTCTCTCGCGCAGGCCCAATCGGAACGGGCGAGATGGTTCCAGCTGGCAGTAAATCACGGAATCGCGCCAACGCCTCGTTCGCGTCATCCTGCGAATTCCACGCTGCAACTTCCACCGCATAAGCTGACGCAGTCGAAGAGTCTGCCGGGTTGACGGGCGCGCCAACAGTCACTGAATCGGTTGCGACGGGCGCGACGGGCGGAGCGACAACTTGAGGAGCCGGCCGGCGGAATGCTGGAGCGGCCGCCGTTTTCTGCGCGGCTTCATTCGCGGAGCGGAAATACAGCCCCGCACCCACCAGCGCTACGAGTAGCAGCAGCAACGCGGCGATCTTCCATATTCCCAGCGGCTTGGACTGGGGCTTCCGATCACCAGCATGTAGCGGATGCGGTACGCGCGCGAGAACGTTGATGTACGGCGCAAAGTCCAACGGTGTCGCACCAACGAGCACCACTCCGTCCAATTGATCGATCAGTTCCTTCAGCCCCGGCGCATCAGCCGGCGCTACCAACAGGAGCAGCGCGCCGACTTCGCGAAACCCGTTCGCGAGTCGGTGCCAGCGCGAATTGCGGAAAATCTCCGGGTCGGCCACGCTGCCTGTGCCGCTCGGCATGATGAACAGGTTGCCCGTGGTGTCGATCGGTTGCGCAATCTTGTTGAGCGAGACACCGAACGTGAAGCTGTCAGAGATTCCGTGCGGATCGTCGCTCGTAACGAGCGCCTGAATCGGCTCGATCTCGCCTACGAGATCGCCAATCGCAATCCGGCGATGCTCCGCTTCTGCTAGCCCGATCCCGATCGCTACGTGCGCCGCAGCAAGGGCGTCGGTGCCGGTTACGACGGCTGCGGAGAAGCTGCCGAGCATTGGCGCTATCTGACGTCCGGCCGCCTCCCAACCAGTTCCGTGGTTTCCAGTCTCCGTAGAGAATGGTGTGGAGACAGGTGTCGTCTTCGTCATGGCTGTCCAGGGAAAACCCAATAGGACCGCTTCGAGTCGCGTCCGACTTGTTCGGCCGCGACTCGATTTGGATACGGGCCGAGCACGACTCTGTAGATCGTGGTTCCCGCTCGCTGGGATGGCACGACCCTGGCGCGAGCGCCGCCTACGTCGATGCTATCCGCGAGCGCATGTGCTTTGGCCTCGTTCAGCAGCGCTGCGAACGAGACGGTGAACGGCGCAGCGGCAGAGGCCGTCGGCGCTGGAGGCATCGTAGGAGACGGCGCAGGCGGTCTCGGTGCTGTCGGCGCAGAACCTGTTGCTGCAGTTGCTGCAGTTGCTGCAGCAGGCGCTCGCGGCTCGGCCTTGGTCGCGGTGGCCGCGGCTACACGAGCTGCTGAGTCAACGGGCGGGGCAGCCGCCGAGTCGGCGGTTGTGGTGTCAGCGGATGCGAACGTGACGGGCTGGTCGACCCCAGGTGCGCGTGCGCGGAATCCGTTCCAGAACGTGAAATACCAGAAATCATTCGCCCCGCCTGCCACCGTGCGCACCGGTTGCAGCGTCTCACCATCTACGAATATCACGTCGCGACCAGAATTGAGAGCAATGGCGCCGTCAGGCGCCGTTGCGGGTAGATCATCGGTCCACTTGGTGCGCACAGATCCTACGACTCGATTCGTCGCGACGGCTATGACCCAGGCCGAATCACCGCGTGTTGGGCGCACCAGAACGTAACGTCCAAGACCATCCATTCGGAGCGCGGCAACGTCCCCCGGTAGCTGCACCGTCGACGCAATTCGGTCGGTGTAACGATCCACTACGCTCAACGAAGAGTCGCCGGCTATTGCCAGATAAATGCGGTCGCCGCTCGGCGTGGGAGCTAACGCGACGATCCGGGCGTGCACGCGAATCGATGGTACTTCGCTCAGGTCCCGCCCGCGAACGCCAACGAGTGCGGTATCCGTCGCCAGGTACACGCGGTCGCCCACCTGTGCACT
>JBDTIP010000202.1:0-6116 GCA_039936295.1 Gemmatimonadaceae bacterium | reverse complement strand
CAGTCGATACGAATATCGGCGGCCCCTCTTCGTCTGGCACTGCCCCTGGAACCGGGGTAGTAGTTGCGAGCTGCGGCGTTGGCACCGGAACCACGGACTGCTCAGTTGGCGTTCCCTTGGCCAGTGCTGCGATCGGGCGTACCGGACGGCACATCACTACGGTAGTGGACTGAACCCGTGCCGCGGCCGCCTTTGGCGCTATGCGACGAGCCCGGTGCACCAGTGGCCGGCGAAGCCTGGTCGCGATTTTGAGTGCTGGCTTTTTCACGGCGGCGGCCGCTCTCCGACCTGGAGCTGCCTTCCTTCTGACCACCGTCTTCTTCTTGGCCGGAGCAGCTACCGGTGTACACTCGACGAGCGAATCCGTCGATGCCGTGCTTACCGCTGGCCGCTGAGCGGCGTGCGGGAGCGTGTCACGCCGTACGCCCTGCGCCGAGGCTGAGATGCCAGCCACCGCCGAGGTGATGACGAAGACAGTGATTGGCCAGATAGCAGAAAAACAACGCTTCATAAAAACGGTGGTTGCCAAAGATGCGTGCTGCGTCCGAGAGATCCTGCCCGGTAGATAGAATGCAAACAAACGTTATTAGAAAAATAGTCCGGCGGCGGCTACCGCGCACTGGGAAACTTTTGTTTCGAGGCAGGTTTTGCCCCGAAAGTACCGAAAGCAGTCGCGCTTAACCTCGTGCCGCTAACGGCGTGTGTGGCGCCAATGCAGCTAAACCATTGCCAGTGTTGCGCCAGCGCGGCAGGACGTGTCTGGTTGCCCCCGAGTAGAGGGGCCGGCCAGTTAGCTTTGGGGTCATGCATCTGAAACTCCCAACCAGCCGCTTCTCCAGAGCACTTGGCGCAGTTGTCGCCATACTTGCCGCGCCCTTTCCGGTTTCGGTCGCCGCCCAGGCGTCGGCCCAGAAGCCAACGGTGGGTGCGTTAGGCCAGACCGAATCGGAGCCAGACCGCTGGGCGGATTCGGTGCTCGCGACCATGCCGCTCCGCGACCGAGCCGCCCAAATGGTATGGCCCAACATCTTTGCCGACTACGTACCGGACGACGCACCCAGCTGGCGCCGGATATCCTCTTACGTCACCAAACAGAAGGTGGGTGGTATTCTGATGTCGATCGGCTCACCGATCGAGATGGCCGTGAAGCTGAATGCACTACAGAAGATGAGCGTGCTTCCGCTGCTGGTCGGTGCTGACCTCGAGACTGGTGCCGGGATGCGAGCGCGGGGCGGTTACTTCGTTCCCAACGGAATTGACCTCGGCGGTGCGACGGTCTTTCCGGCCGAAATGGCATTCGGGGCTGCCAATGATACCGCGCTGACCTACACGGAAGGCCGCGTTACCGCCATCGAAGGCCGAGCACTCGGGATACATATCGATTTCTCACCAGTGCTCGACGTCAACAACAATCCTGAAAATCCGGTCATCAACACGCGCTCCTATGGCGAGGATCCGCATGCGGTCGCGCGCCTTGGAGTGTCGTTCATTCATGGATTGCAGGCCAATGGTATGGTAGCCACGGCGAAGCACTTCCCCGGGCACGGTGATACTGAAACGAACTCACACCTCGCGCTACCCATAGTGAATGTCAGTCGGGCGAGGCTCGATAGCGTCGAGCTTGTTCCGTTCCGTGCAGCGATCCGGGCAGGGGTGGGCGCCGTGATGACATTCCATGGATCCATGCCGGCGCTCGACAGCAGCGGCGCTCCGGCGACGCTCTCGCCTATCGTCGTCACCGGCCTGCTGCGCAACGAGCTCGGCTTCAACGGTCTCATCGTCTCCGACGCCATGGACATGAAGGGCGTGACCGACAAGTACGGCTCGACGGAGGCGATCAAGCGTGCGGTCGCGGCCGGTGTGGATGTGTTGATCCAGCCGCTCGACGTGCCGGCGGCGATCGACGCGGTGGTGGATGGCGTGACAGAAGGCCGCTACACCGAGACTCGAGTCTCCGAGTCCGCGCGCCGCATCCTGGCGATGAAGCACCGGCTCGGCATCGACCGTGACCGTTACGCAGATCTGGATTCACTACGTGCGGTGGTGGGTGACAGCGCACACGTGGCGCTCGCACAAGAGGTCGCCGATCGCTCGATCACTGTCGTGCGCGATTCGGGGCGGCTGATCCCGATGCGGATCACGCCGGCGACGAAGGTCTTGTCCATCACAATCGCGCGGCGAACCGATCTTGGGGCCGGCATCGATTTCAATGGCGTACTGGCCAAACAGACTCCAGGAATGCGCAGTGAGTTCGTCAATTCCGACGATCCAACAGTCAACTACTCGCGGCTCGCGACCATGGCGGACTCGGCAGATGTCACGATTGTTTCGTCGTACGTCGGTCAGAGCTGGAACGCGACCAGCGTCGACGCACCGCACGCTTTTGCTGACTGGCTTAGACGAATCGTCGCAAATGGGCGCAAGGTCGTGGTGGTGGCATTCGGGAATCCTTACTTGTTGGCGCAGATACCAGAAGTGCCCACATATGTAGTAGCATGGGATGGCGCACCAGCAAGCCAGCTTTCGGCGGCGCGCGTGATTACAGGCATGTTGCCTGCATCGGGCCATCTTCCGATCACAATACCGCCAGTAGCGAAGCGTGGTGACGGGTTGACCGTGACGCCTCTGAGTCGTATATCACCCATACCGCGCGTGCCCTGAATCGTTTGTGACATCACCTTGACATTAGTCGCATAATGTGACTAATATGCTTCGTGAGCAGAGAGCCCCGGTCGCGTCGTCAGCACTACACAATTGACGTAGTCGCACTTACGCCGCGCGATGCTGAGCTCGCGGTGTTGCTCGAGCGGCGAAGTGAAGGCCGCGACAAGACGGTGCGATGGAATGTGCCGTGGGCCGCATCCAAACCAGGTGAGAGTCTTGCCGATGTCGCTCAACGCGCCATCAGGCGGGGCACCGGTGCAACACCAACCTGGAGCACGCAGGTAGGAGCGTTCAGCGACGGCACACACCCCGGCGGCTCCGATCTCTCCATCGTGTACGTTGCGCTCGTTCCAATGGGTGAGGATGAAGTACAGGGTGACGAGTTTCAGTGGTTTCTGCTGAGCGATCTTCCTGCGCTCACCGATCGGCAGAGCCAGATGCTGCAGGAATCAGTGAACGCAGTGCGCGACAGACTGGATCTGTATCCAGTCGCGTTCAAGCTGCTTCCGGCGACGTTCACGCTGAGCGAACTGCAGCACATGTACGAGCTGCTGCTGGGCCGTCGGCTGCACAAAGCGAGCTTTCGTCGCGCACTCAGTGCCGCATCGCTCGTTGAGCCGACCGACGAATGGCGCAGTGAGGGACGGGGACGTCCGGCGCAGCTATTCAGGTTCGGATCCAGAAAGCGACGTCGCGGAAAACGCGGAGTGAGGTTCGATCTGCTGGGATGAGCGCACTCAGCACGTGGCGGGAGTTCGACCGTAATCAGCGCAGCGCGCTCGTCGCGAGCTTCCTGGGCTGGACGCTCGACGCATTCGATTACTTCCTGATGGTGTTCATGTTCGGCGCCATCGCAAAGGAGTTCGGCACCAGCATCAAGGCAGTTGCAATTGCAGCGACGCTGACGCTCGCGATGCGCCCGCTCGGTGCGTTCGTGTTCGGACTGCTGGCCGATCGCTACGGCCGGCGTCCGGTGCTGATGATCGACATCATGCTGTTCTCGGTGCTCGAGCTCGCATCAGCGTTTGCGCCATCTCTCGTCGCGCTACTCATTCTGCGTGCCGTGTTCGGATTTGCCATGGGCGGAGAGTGGGGACTGGGTGCATCGCTCACCATGGAGACGATTCCGGAAAAGGCGCGCGGGCTGGCATCGGGAATCCTGCAGACGGGATATCCGTTTGGCTATCTGCTGGCGGCGGTCGTGTACGGCTTGCTGTTCGATCGCATCGGCTGGCGCGGAATGTTCATGGTGGGCGTGCTGCCAGCGCTACTGGTACTGTTCATCCGTCGCAACGTCCAGGAATCACCGGCGTGGAACAGGATGCGCGAGCGTCGCACAGAGAGTCTGTGGAGTGTGTTGAAGCGCCGCTGGCCGTTGTTCATCTACGTGGTGGTGCTGATGACGGCGTTCAACCTGTTCAGTCACGGCACGCAGGACATGTATCCCACGTTCCTGCAGGTGCAGCACAAGTTCGACACACACGCAGTCAGTATTCTCACGATCATCGGCAACATTGGCGCGATTGTCGGCGGACTCGCATTTGGTGCACTGTCGCAGCGCATTGGCCGAAGGCGTGCGATCATATTTGGCGCGCTGCTCGCGCTTCCAATCATTCCGTTGTGGGCGTTCAGCGTGACGCCGCTGCTGCTCGGTGCCGGTGCGTTTCTGATTCAGGTTGCGGTGCAGGGTGCGTGGGGCGTGATTCCGGTGCATCTCAACGAGCTTTCGCCGGACGAGGTGCGCGGAACGTTCCCGGGTTTCGCGTATCAGATCGGGAACCTGCTCGCGTCGGTCAACGCGACACTGCAGCCCGCATTCGCAGCGCGGCACGGTGGGAACTTTGGACTCGCACTGGCGGGTGTTGCGGCGACGGCGGCTGTGGCGATCGCGATCCTTACGTATTTCGGGCCGGAACGAAAAGGCGTGGTGTTCGGATCCGCCGCGCCGGCGTGAACGAACCCGTAGGGGGGCGGCATAGCCGCCCCATACGGGCGAATCGGATCACGGTTTACGGTCACGGGAATTTTGGATTACGTTCCACGCACTCGACGGATTCGCTACGATATAACCGCGGATACATTCCCGCGCCGCCGCATCCCGGATGATCCGATCGTGGAAACTGCGCTGCCAGATCGGCGGCTGCGGGGCGCCCGTGAGCGCAGCGATCTCGCTAGCGGCACGTTGTTTTACTACGCCAACGACATCACTCAGGCCCACAGTACGATCTCGCGCGTCCTGCAGTACGACAATCGCGTGAACATGATCCGGCATCACAATGAATTCATCGACCAGTACATCATCGATCCGGTCGGCAACAGCCATCCAGCATCGATGCACAATCCGTCCCGCGTCGGTGAGAGAAATGCCGCGACACGTCGGAACGCCCAGTATCGGGCGCCGCTCATGTGTGACCATTGTAACAAAATACGCGCCTGCTAAGCGATAATCGTATGATGGCCAACGCTGCGGCTTCCGCGAATAGAATCGGCGCACGATCAAACGTGCGGCTACGCACACCGGTCATCCGAATCGTTCGGGCGCGCGTATCACCAGGTAGCCGCGCGACGACGATCCGCGCGCAAATCGCCGGGAATCGCGTGGATCCCCGTAGGGGGCGTGATGGATTGAATGCTTGCGGCGATCAATTCGTCGCGCGCGATCGCGATCGCGATTCCGCGGACCGCGTTAACCCGCTTTTCGCACGCCGAAACGGATCTCCATCTGCGTCGCGGGGTCGGATTGCTCCGACTCGTCAACCTCGGCGGTCTCATCAACGAGGTGGCTCAGCTTGTAGAAGAGGTGCAGGGCCTGGATAGGGGCGATGTGGCTGGTGGGGCCGGCCTTCGCGATCAGTGTCGCCTCTTCGCGAACAGTGCGTGGGAGGTGCTTTGCCTGCGGGAGCGCCAGCAGGCGGTATATCTCGATCGAATGGCGGGCCAGCAGCGCGGCGCAGAGGGCGTCCAGAAAGGCTAGCACAAGTTCTCCGTCTAATCAGGTCTTAATGTACATATTGCAACTATTATCGGCAGAATGGAAGGGGTAATTAATCACAAAGTGGTAACAATTCGCGCTGGATTCGGCTTCGTTGTGGCCTTGGCCCACAGGTCGCCGAGCTTCGCCAGTCTGGCTGGCATCGTCCGCACGGTGAAGTCACGCGGGTCCAGCCCGGGAGCGAGTTCGTCCCATTCCAGTGGCGCCGATACCGTAGCGTCGGGTCTCGCCCGAACACCGTAAGCCGCGGCAACGGTCTTGCCTCGGGCATTCTGGCCGAAATCGACGTAAATCTTGGACACGCCGCGCTCCTTTAGTGGTCGGACCACGGTCGCGGAGCGCGGATGCGCGCCGGATACAGCCTCGGCGATGAGGCGCGGAACTCGTTCTGCGATGGCGTTGGTGGAGCGCGGAGGAAGTGGAATCACGATGTGAATTCCCGTTGCGCCCGACGTCTTGA
>JBDTIP010000201.1:0-4496 GCA_039936295.1 Gemmatimonadaceae bacterium | reverse complement strand
CCGGCGTCGCGACTGCCGACGGGGTGGAGCTCCGGCTGGAGCGCACGCAGGAGGAGCTATCTCTGGAGATCGGGACCGCCAGAGAGTCGGTATCGCGCGCCATGCGCGAGTTGAAACGGACCGGATTGGTCGAGACGCGTACACGTAACAGCCTGCGCATCCCGGATATTGCAAAGCTTCGCTCTCGCGCGAACGGGCGGTAGCCCCGGCAACAATCGTGATCTATTTTCCGACGCTCGCCACTGGACGAGGAACCGGAGCACGATGGCGATCGGGCCGCGTAGATTCGCATTCGATCCCTCCCGCTACCGAGCTACGCTGAATAAATTCAATCCCTGACCGGGGTGCCTGCGCACGAATGACGCAGGCTGAGAGAGTCCCGTAGAACCTGATCCGGCTTGTACCGGCGTAGGGAGTCATTGAAATGAATGAGGTCGCTTCACCCGCACGCGCATGGCGCGTGCCGACGCTCGCCATTGTGGCGTCACTCTGTACAGTTATCGCATACGCAGTTCCCACCGCCGCATTAACTGCGCAGACAAGCACAGCCAAAGACACTACATCAAAAACTGACACGGCGAGCGCGCGCAAGCTCGAGGGGGTCATGATCTCGACAGTGCGAGATCCTTCTGCTCCAATTTCACAGAAGACCCTCTCGAAGGCCGACATCCGAGAGCACTACTTCGGGCAGGACGTTCCTCTCGTTCTGCAGGGATCCACGCCGTCGCTCACTTCGTACGCTGAGACCGGCAACTACTGGGGCTACAGCTACATACGCCTCAGAGGCATCGACCAGTCGCGCATCAACATCACGCTCGACGGCATTCCGCTCAACGACCCGGAAGACCAGGTGCTGTATTTCGCCGACTTCCCCGACCTCGCGAACAGTCTTCAATCTGTCCAGGTGCAGCGCGGAGTTGGCACTACCAGCAACGGCACCGCAGCTTACGCTGGATCCATCAACCTCGAAACGATGTCGCTCGCAACGGCGCCACGAGGCGGGAGCCTGCAAGTGCAGGATGGTTCATTCGGCTCGCGCCGCGCAGCGGTCGACTACAACTCCGGCATTCTCGGCGATCATCTGGCTTTTTACGCACGCGTTTCGGGATTTCACACCGATGGCTACAGATATCATTCTCCCGTGACCGGCAAGTCAGTATTCGCGAGCGGCGGCTATTTTGGCGATCACGATATTCTGAAGTTCACGGTGACGTCCGGCGCAATGCGGGATACCCTGGCGTATCTGGCCGTGCCGGTCGCTGAGCTCGATACCAATCGGCGCATCAACCCGCTCACGCCACAGGAACGTGATAATTTCGGCGAACGGCTCGGCGCGCTGTCGTATACCCATCTCATAAACACCAACTCATCGTTCACGACGACCCTGTACCGGCTTTCGGCCACGGGCGGCTACGACGTATTGCTCGATTCGCTCGAGACGCTTCATCTCGACTTCGTATCCTACGGCCTCACCAGCGCGTGGACATACCGCCGTAATGGTCTCAATCTCGCCGTGGGTGCAAACGGAGATACCTATGCACGTGACCACTACGCGTTCACGCACCCCGACCTGCGGGACCCGATTTACTTCAACACATCGCGAAAGAGGGACGCTGCCGCGTTCGCCAAGGTGGGCTACACCGTGGGTCGCACCACCCTCTTTGGTGACCTGCAGGCGCGACACGCGCAATTCAGTTACCTGCCCGATACCCATGCAGACATACCCGGTAGCTCGATAGCGTGGTCGTTCCTCAATCCCAAGGCCGGCCTGACCTATCAGCTCACTCGCCCGCTGTCGCTATACGCGTCATACGGAAAGACATCACGCGAGCCAACGCGCAACGACATGTTCGCGGGCTACGACAACCTCGATACTTCGAACGTCGCCTTTGTCGGCGCACTCAACCGTGTCAAGCCGGAAACGGTGCACGACGTTGAGATTGGCATGAACTATCGCCGGCAGTCGCTCGATGTCCAGGCCAATCTTTACTCGATGGATTTCCGCAACGAGATAGCGCCGATCGGCGCACTCGATAACCTTGGCTACGAGCTCAACAAGAACGTCGGCGCGAGCTACCGGCGCGGCATCGAAGCAGATGTGACATATCGTGGGGTTCCGCGCTGGCTGCTCACTGGCAACGCCACCGAGAGCATGAACAGGATCCGTGAGTATACCGACTCCAGCGGTGACGTGCCCGTCACCTATCACAACGTCGAGCCGCTGCTGACACCGCGCTTCCTGAGCTTCGGCCGCGCGCAGTTTGCTGCGACGAGGTCGCTGGACATTGCCGTAGAAGGTCGATATCAGAGCGTCGCATTCCTCGACAACACGAGCGACCGGCGTTACGTTCTGCCCGCCGCGTTCGACATGGACGCGTCGATAGGTTGGCGATTCTCCGGGCAGAACGAGCTGTTGATTCGCGGCAACAATCTCACAAACAGCAAGAAATACGGAAGTGGTTACGCCAGCGGCGGCACGTCGTACTACTTTGTTCTGCCGCCACCCAATGTATTCGTAACCGTGAAGTTGGCGATGTAACGACTAAATGCGCGTGAACAAGCTGTCGATCGCTTCGCGCGCACGCTGAAAACGCTCGACCCAGCTACCTCGTATCACTCGGTACGGGGCGCCACTGCTCGCGATTGCCGCCCTGAAAAGCTGCTGCATCTCTTCACGGCGATTTTCGCGATCACGCACCTCGTCTGCGATCCACGGTACGTCGACTTCGAGTAGCAGATAGAGATCGGGCAATCGGTCGCGTGCTGCGTCGCGGATCCAGTCCGGGCACTGACCATAATAATGACCACTGTACACGACAGTACTGAGCAGATCAGTGTCCTGGATCAAGAGCGTTGCCGCCCGCGCGCCGTGCTCATCTTCGAGCGCAATCTGGCCGCGCGCGATGTCGTCGGTATCAGCAAATTCTACCGGTGCGCCTTTTCGTGTCGCAAAGTCGCGCACGAACTCCGGCGCAAGCTCGGCGGAGTAGTGATCAGCAAGCTGCCGCGCGAGCATTGTCTTGCCGGTCGACTCGGAGCCGGTAAGAACTACGCGAATGACGCGGTTGTCCGGAGCGATTTTTTCCATGCGACGTAACCCAGAACCGCGAGCGCGAGGTATATGCCGTAATTGATGGCCGTGAGATACAAGCCCTTGTAGATGAACATTCCCACGTAGACAACGTCTACCACAATCCAGACCGTCCAGTTCTCGAGCAGCTTGCGTGTCATCATCCACTGGGCCAGCAAGCTCACCGTGGTAGTCGCCGCGTCGAGATACGGCAGTTTGGTTCCTGGAAGCCGCGACGTCACCGTCGACAGAACCGCCCACGATACCACGGCGATCACCCCGAGCACCAGCCAGGTCTTTCGAGACGTGCGCGAGACTGTCATGGCGGTCCGATCTGCGCCGCCATACAGCCACTCGTACCAACCGTACACCGAAAGTACAAAGTACACGACCTGCAATCCAGTATCGGAATAGAGCCCCGATTCCAGGAAAAGCGCGGTAAAGAGCGAAACGTTGACGAGAGCGGTGGGCCAGCTCCAGATATTCTCGCGCGTGCTCAAGTACACACTCACGATGCCAAACACGACCGCAACTGCCTCCAGACAGCTCGTACCATGGGCGGCGAGCCACGCGCAGACTTGCATACTCAGTTGCTCGAAGAAGTCACCGCCACAATGTGGCCTGCTGGGTCACACGAATCAAGGCGGTAACGGGTCTGTTTCCAATAGAATCGCCTGCTAGCTGAGACATCCGTCACGGTACAACCGCATCGGCGGAGGTAGCATTTCATAATGGCGACTGATTCCAACATCGCGCTCGACGCCAACGGTGTGCGACAGGCGCTCCGTGACGTGCAATACCCTGGAATGACCCGCGATCTGGTGTCATTCGGCATGGTGAAGCACGTCGCGGTCTGCGACACCCGAGTCACTGTCCAACTCGCACTCCGCACCGAAGACGCCTCGGTGCCGGAGCGCATTCGCTCCGCGGTCAGTGACCGCCTGGCTCAACTGGGCGCGACGATCGTGACAGTCGAAATCGTAAAGCCAGAACCGCCTTCCCGACCGCTTCCGCGCCCTGCGAGCGCGGGGCCACAGCGTGCGGGCGTACCGGATCCATGGGCCGAGCGGGTCCGGCTGAAGGGCGTGCGCGACATTATCGCTGTGGGGGCAGGGAAAGGCGGTGTCGGCAAGAGCACTGTAGCGGTGAGCCTCGCCCTCGCGCTCGTTCGGGCGGGCTTCGTCGTGGGACTACTGGATGCAGACATCTACGGGCCCAGCGTGCCAATCCTGCTTGGCATCGAGAACGGAGCAAGTCAGGTTCGAATGAACGCCGACAAGAGTATCATCCCACTCAAGATTCACGGGCTCTCGCTGATCAGCTTCGGCTTCTTCCTCGGCGAGGGATCACCGGCGATCTGGCGCGGCCCGATGGTATCCAAGGCGGTGAAACAGTTCGCGCGCGGCGTGGACTGGCCGGAACTCGA
>JBDTIP010000200.1:0-11133 GCA_039936295.1 Gemmatimonadaceae bacterium | reverse complement strand
AGCGCCACGCCGATGTCGACGGAACCGTTCGCGGAGGGGCGGAGGAAGAAGTTGGCGTAGTGTCCGTCGCGAGCGATGCGCACGGTCTGGATCGTTGCGAGGCCGGCGTAGATCAGCGACGCCTGCGTCTTGCTCAGCGATGAAGTGCGTGCCATGTACGTGATGTCGCTGTTTGGAGCGTTTCGGCCAAACGTGGCGTAGAAGTAGGCGGTAGCAATGCCGCCGGCGAGGATGCCGCGCTCGAGAGAGCCGCCACGGTTGTGCGGGATGTCGAGAATGGCCTCGTCCATGATCGCTTGCACGTTCAGGCCGGCGCTCGAGAACATGAATTGCTTGTAGGGCTGCCTGCTGGCATCGAGGCCAGAGTAGACAGTCGGCTTCCCATCTTCGAGTCCGAAGCGGGGACGGGCACCGACGATAAGCGCGGCTACAACATGACCTGCCTCATGTGCGAGGATGCTGGACGCGAAACCGGCCGTAAAATTGCGCCAGTAATGTGGGGGTGTAGTATGATTGTTCGAATCTACGGGAGACAGAGCCAGTCTCTTGCGGCTGTTGAGGCATGCGTAAGATGTGCTGTCCTGTGCCTTCGCGGAGCCAACGGGTACAAAAGCCATCGCAACCAGAGCGAGCGTCACACCTAAATGCTTGGGAGCAACAATCATGAAGAATACAGAGAAGCCTGAACGGTTGTCCGACATCGCGGTACAGCGTGGTCTCGGCTCGCTTCCGGGCTGGAGCCGGAAGGGTGATGTGCTATCCAAAACATTCCAGTTCGAGACTTTCCCGGATGGGATCGCCTTCGTTACGAGGGTAGCCCAGGCGGCTGAGGCGGCGCAACATCACCCGGACATCGACATTCGCTATACAAAGGTCACCTGCATGTTGACGACCCATGATGCGGGCGGCATCACGCAGAAGGACCTGAACATGGCGAACGAGATCGAGTTCGCGGCTACGCGGTAGGGGGACCGGGCCCTCGCGAATTTGGAAGATGGTTGCCGTCACCCCCAGCTTTCGCGGGAATGACGGCAACGGTCGTCGCTAGTTCCGGCGGCCGCCGCCAAGTATGCGGAGGATTGCCAGGAACATGTTGAGCAGGTCGAGATAGATCGCGATCGCTGCGAGCACGTAGTCTTCAGGGCCGTAGACATTGCGCAGGCGCCAAGTATCGAATACGAGGAGACCGCTGAAGATGAGCACGGTTCCAGCAGCAAGCCAGAGACCGGACGCAGCGTTGCCGAAGAAGAAGTTGAGCAGCATAGTGGCAATGAGCACGAACAACCCGACCATCAAGAAGCTGCCCCACGCCGAGAAGTCGCGACGGCTCACGAACGCATACAGTGTGAGGACTCCGAAGGCGCCAACGGTGATCGTTGCGGCCTGAGTGATGAGCCCTGAATTCCACCCACCGTATATAGCGATCACAGGCCCAACCATCACGCCCATTGCGAACGCGAAGAGCAACACCATCGACACGTTCAGCGGGAAGCGATTGCGCGCGCCCTGCGCTGCGAGAAGCGGGATGAAGACGGCGATCATCGTATAAAACGGATGATCCTGGACCGCCTGCATGATCGTCGCGTTCGTCAGCGCGTAAGTCGCGCCGACAACGGTGACGAGGACGCTGATGAAAACCAGCGAATACGTGCGGCGGACGAGCTGCGCGCGCTCCACGCCGGTCCGGACAAGGCCGGAAGTGACGGGAAGTGAGAAACCCATCTCAATGGCTCCAATGAAAGGAAAAAGACTGCAACAATATTACACCGCTGCCCGGTTCTGGATGCGCTCTACGAGGGCCGGCAGGCCTGCGATGTTGTCCAGATAGTGGACGGGCTTCGCAATATCGAGCTGGGCTGGCGTGAATGGGCCCCACAGCGCGGCGATCGATATGACGCCGGCGGCGTTTCCTGAATTGATGTCGTGAGGTGAATCGCCGATGAATACTGCTTCTTCGGCGTGATAGCCAAGCTCACCGAGGGCCATGCTGACAGGAAATGGATCGGGCTTGTGGAGGGTGCAGGAGTCGCAGCCGATGGTGCTGCTCATGTACGGTGCGATGCCGGTGAGCTCAAGGGCGCGGTTCATCATCTCGTTGGATTTGCTCGTGACGATGCCCATGGGATGACCCGCGGCAGCGAGCGTGCCGAGGACTTCGAGAGTGGCCGGGAAGGCCGTTGTGAGGCGATCGTGGGCCGCACGCTGGAAGGTGCGGTACCGGGTGGTGACAGCCTCCAGCTGGTCGTCCGTCTCGCAGAATGCCTGGAGCTGTTTCCCAAGCGGCGTACCGATTCCTGCCACCCACTCCTCTTCCGTAGGTGCTCGGCCGTTGAAGCCCTCGAAAGCGTGGCGCACGCTGGCCAGGAGGAGGCCAATGGAGTCGATGAGAGTGCCGTCGAGGTCGAAGAGGACGGCAATAGGTCGCGTTCTTGGTAAAACCGTGGCGACGACTGTTGGGGACTGAACCATGTGGCGAATGTAACGCATCGGGTAGTGGCGGCGTCTCGACCGAGCGATCGTTCGGTAGATGTGGACGCACCTCTCTTCGGACTGACAGTTGACGCTTGCCCGAGATCCGTGCCGGCTCGTATGTAGTACGCGGTAGAAACGCTCCGTTCCCCATCAGGGCTCGTCATTTCTCTCGTGTGTCGTCACGGGTCGCTGCGAGCCAGGATCAGTGCCACGCAGCGGAGCCCGCGTTCGCGCACGGTGGTGGCCGCAGCGCGACTCCGATCGACGAGCTCGAGGATGGTGTCGACGGCGGCTTCATCGAGCGATTCGGAAATGCCTTGGAGTGACCATTCGACGGCGATAGGCAGCGGAGTGCTGGCAGCGTCAAGGAGTCTGCTGGCCAGCTGCACGGAAGGCGTGCGGCGCGCGAATGTCGCGTTGTTGGCAGTCGAATCCGCGACGCGAGCGAGCGATCGCCTGGGGTCTCTACGATTCGTCGAGACGGCGGGCCCCTCACAGCCACCGATGGCGATCCAAGCGTTGCGCTGCTCGTACCATCCGTTCGCTGCTTGTATGACTCTGTGGAAGAGCTCCGAATCCGCCGGGCGAGCGGTCCGGTCAGCCGCAGCGTCAACGTCGCAGGCGGCTGCATAAATCGCCATCGGATCGTTCGTGATGCCGTATGACTCGCTCCAGATGAGCAGGGCAGGCTCTCCGTCGACGAGCCACGCACCGAGCGAGGTTGCGCTGCGAGTGCAAGCGAGCGCGACCTGCGTATCCGAGACGGTTGCCGTCTCCGAATCGGCGTCGAGCCACCTTTCCAGCATCGCGCGTGTCTGCTCGCGGATTTGAAGCGTGGAACCGGGCGCTAGTTCGGAGCGGTCGGAGTTCAGCGCCGGCTCGCCGAGCAACTCCGTTGCGAGGCCGCCCTTGCGTGCGATGATCTCCAGTTCGTGCAGGAACGCTTCAGCGCGGGGTGTCGGATGCACCGTGTAAGAAACGACGCGTTGATGTCTGGAGCCGAGGCGCGCAAGTCGTCCGATTCTCTGGTCGAGCCTCGCAGCGGTCCAAGGGAGGTCAAGATTGACCACGACGGACGCTTCCTGAAGGTTCACCCCTTCGCTGAGCAGATCGGTCGTAATTAGCAGGGTCACGCGAGCGTGATCGGCAACTGACGAGGCTGCGGGTGCGTCCGGCGCGAACTGATTCAGTATCTCCGCGCGACCTACCGGACCCGTCGCAATCGTTGCACCCCGCGCGGTGAGAAGTGCAGCGTGGCCCTGATGACGCAGCGCGTGGTACACTTCGGTTGCTGTTTCGGAGTAGCAGGAGAACGCAACAATGCGTTCGCCAGGGTGGGCAGCGCGGAGGTCGCTGACGAAGCTCGCGAGGCTGCCGTCGTCTGAACGCTTCACCGCACTAAGTAGCTCGCCGAGCGCATCGACGTGGTGGCGCAGGGCTGCGCTCAGCAGTGATAGCGGCGTGTTTGCGCGCGGCAACCATTCGGCGAATGGCAGCTGTACCGCATCGCCGGTGTACACCCACGCCGATAGCTCGGCCGTGGTTGGGTAACGTCCCGCGTCCAGCGACGCCAGGAGTGCTTGCGATCGTGCGATTCTGCGCTTGACAGCGCCGGCGAGCGCGGCGGTGCTCGATGCCCACTGGTGTACGAGCCCGTGGATGACGAGTTGCCGCGCGGCGTTGCCGTCGCTTGGCGGCACCGGTGCCGGTAACGCGATAATGCGGTCGAGTATCTCTTCGGTTGTGTTGAGCACGACCGGAGGTGCGTGCTCGATTACAGGTACCTCCTCACCTCGTGCATCGCCAGCGGAATCGCGACGGACGATCATCGGAGCGAGATCGGCGTCGCTCATTGCGTAGGCGCGCGATCCGATGAACAGTGCCGCGATCGCACAGAGGTCGTCGCGTGAATTGTGAAGTGGCGTCGCTGTGAGCAGGAGCGCTGGCGCGAGGGCGCACATGCGGGCAAGCTCGGAGTAACGGCGGGTGCACGGGTTCCTGAAATTGTGCGCCTCATCCACCACGATGAAGCCGCATTTGGCGTCGCGGGCGCCGTTGCGCCCGAGTGATTCGATGGATACAACCTCAGCGCGAACCTTGGTTACCTGGAGCGCGCGCCGCCACATGGGAGCGAGCGACGCTGGTGCGATGATCGTGACGCGATCGAAGTTCGAGGCGACCGCAAGCGCCACATATGTCTTTCCGAGTCCGACCCTGTCGCACAGCAACGCACCACCGTAGCGAGAGACGTTTCGTTGGATGCGCGCAACGGCAGACCGTTGGTGGCGATGGAGCGTGATGTCACCCACTCGCAGTGTTGCCGGGTGGTCGCCGAGCATGCAGGCCGCAAGCGCGGCCCGAGCCGCCGGTAGCGCGGGCGGTTCTACCAGCTCCGGGAAGCGTGCATTATTCGCGTTCTGTGACATTTCCCCATGCGAGCAGAGGAGCGACGCTGGCTGGACTTACCCCGTACGCTTCGAGAACGGCGGCTCGAAGCTCGGGTCTTGCCGGCGCGTTTCCGGCTCGTGCCGCGTGCGCGAGCGGCGCGAGCATGTCGCGCGCACGTGGCCAGTCGATCGGGATGGGAAGCCGCGCGATCGTCCAGCCAAGGTAGCGGTGAAAGCCGCCCCGAGCGGGCTCCGCGATCGCCGCAAGCCAACAAGCGACGATGTCAGAATTGAGGATCGCAGCGAAGGCGAGTGCGTCCGCCGCGTCGGGGCACGTCACGGCATAGCAGGTGTTGAGTGGTACCGTGGGATCACCTGCATCGAGCACTGCAGCACGTGGTGCGCGACCAAAGTCGCTCCAGATGACACGCGGATACTCTGAGTCCGCACTCTCGATGCGAAATAGCGCCCACCAGCGCTCTGAGTGCGAATCCGTCCGCAGCTCGAGCCTGCGGCGGAATCTCGATAGCCAGCAGAACGCGTGTGCTGGAAGCTCGCGCAGCGGATGACCCGAGTTGTCGTGTGTCCAGACAAGTCGTTCATCCGTCTGTTGCAGTCGCCACGGTGTCAGCGTTTCGCCACGCACCAGCGGACGGAGCATGCTCGCCTCGATCTCTCCATGCTGACCCGCCGCGTTGACGGTCGCGATTTCGTCCTTGATGGAGCACTCGTTGATCACAAAAGCCGAATTGCATCCGGTCTTGACGCCGAGATGGGGGCGTTGGAGAATACTGTCGCATAGCGGCACGCCGGCACGCATGAGTACGTCGAATGCAGAGCGACATTCGGGCGGTATCAGCAGCCACGGACTGCCGGGGCTGGCGTCGAGCGG
Organism: Gemmatimonadaceae bacterium; assembly: GCA_039936295.1. GTDB lineage: Bacteria > Gemmatimonadota > Gemmatimonadetes > Gemmatimonadales > Gemmatimonadaceae > Fen-1247. The sequence goes on along the minus strand of JBDTIP010000200.1, from coordinate 5,382 downwards.
AAGTGATCGCGTGCTGGTCGTCCATGCCGACCGGGCGGTGCCCTTCGTCGCGGCGATGCGAATGGTGCGGTCCACCGAACCATGCGCCGATGCCCCGCGAGTCGCGACCAGCATAGACGGGTATGCCGCAGCGTCGAACGAATCAAGAGCGTCGGAGTGATCTTCGAGCGAGACGATACTCGCACGATCGAGGATCAGTTGCCGCGTGCCGCCTCCGGCTAGCGAGCGCCAGAGCTTGGAGGGAAGCAGCAAGCCGATCGTCCCGGTCGGTGCGAGCAGGTCGATGGATCGTTCGACAAACAGTGCCGCTACATCCACCTGGCTGGCGAACCCGCGGCCTGCCTGCGCGCCGCGCGCGCCATCGCTCCACGCTCCCGCGCGGTACACGATGAAGCTGTCGCGATACCGTGCGCGATCCTCCGACGGAATATTGTGGACACGGATCCATGGCGGATTTCCGATTATCGCGTCGAAGCCGCCTGAGATCGCAACGTCCGCGAAGTGCGTCGGGTACGCGAATGCCGGAGTCGCTCCGCGCTGGATAGCAGTGCGGCGCCTTCGGAGCGCGCGCAGATGCGACCGCAGATATCGGAGGCGCTCGCGACGTGCGGCGGTTGGAGGGTTTCGGCCATCAAAAAGATCGCGGGAGCGTGCTGCGCGAACGATCTCAACGCGCTCAAACGTCGCCGTTCCGATGGCGCTTTCGATCGCGGCGAGTGCCCGATCGCGCTCCAGGGTGTCAAGTTGCCGAGCGAGCGAAAGTTTTCTACGACCGGTTGCTTTCGTGTAACGGCCGCGGAGGGCGGAGACGCACTGCGAGGTTCCCCAGGCGCCACTATCACTGCTGAACGCATCTCCCGAGAGTGAGTCCCCAACTCTTATCTGCCGGTCCAGATTAGGGAGCGGTGTGAGACGCATGGGATCGGGTGCATCGCTGTGAATAACCGCCGATAGCCAGAGGCGCAGTTCGCACAGCCAAACCGCGATCGGACTGGAATCGACGCCGAATATAGACGTTGTCAGAACCGCGCGGCGAATGTCAGCGGGTGGGGCATTCTCGCCTAACCTGCGGCGAAGGTGTGCGAGGTGCTCTAGTGCGTATACGAGGAAGGCGCCCGAACCGCACGCGGGATCGAGAATCCGGAGAGCTCTGATTTGCGCCAGAATGCGCGGATCGGCTGCGATATCCGCATCGTCACCAACAAGCAGCTCCGCACACTCATGCGATAGCCCGCGACGTTCGAGAGTTGCGGCGAGCGTGAGATGGGTCAATCGCGCGACGAAGTGTTGGGGGGTGTAGAAAACGCCGCCGCGCTTTCGGTCGGACGATTCCATGAGCGACTCGAACACCTTGCCCAGCATTTCCGGATCGATGGCGGTCTGGGACCACTGCGCGGTATCTTCGCGCGCGGTGAAGCGGTACCGCACGAGAACGTCGCCGAAGAGCGCGCCGAGTGCGTCGTCGGTGAAGCGTGCGTGGCGATGAATTCGCTCGACAGTCGTTCGGGAGAACAAGCCACCGTTGAGAAAGGGGACGCGGCCGAACTTGCGGGAGCGCGGCGCACGCTCGGACACACGAGTGTTGAGTGTTCCGAAGAAGAGTGGCTCCAAGACGCTGCGCTGGTACGCACCTCCAGCAGTCATGCATTCCGCGAAGCCATTCGCTAGAAAGCCGAAATCTGCATTGAGCCACCCTTTGGTCTCGAGAAACGAAAGAAAAAGAAGACGGCTCGTGGTGAGAATCGCGATCTCGCGTGCATCGGCTTGCGCGACACGTGCGGGGAGGGAATCCGTCAGTGTTTGGACTGCACGCGACAGCGCGACGAAGAACCGACGCGTGACCGCGTCGCGGCCCAAAATGTCGAGCCAGCGCAAGTGTCGCATGACACCGTCGGGCGTCGCGCGCGCGCTCGCAAGCGCGCAGAGTGTCTCGGCGTCGCTATCAACGACGTTCTCGCGTTCGGTGATCATGGCCGCGACCCGCATCGTGGCGCCGTGGCCGCGCCACGTCGCGATGGCGAGCTGGCCCCCGCGTTGCTCGGTGGCGACGATGAGCCACAGGAGATGGGGGGCGCGCGCAGAGAGCACACGCGCGATCGCGGGAATGCAATCCTGAAGACGACTTCCGTCGGCGATCTCGACCGAGAGCGCGCGAAGCGCGCCTTTTTCAGCCGCCACGCGAGCCGCCGATACTTCTAACGAGAGACCGAGCCGCTCGCGCGAGGTGGCGTCGAGGCAGAGCGGCCGGCTGTCGAATCCGAGTGCAGCGAGAAGACGAGTGATGCCGTCCTCGCTGGTGGTTCCATTGATAAAGTGAGCGGCGTCTGCTAGGGAGTCCACCCCGCCACAGTAGGGCAGGACGCGCTCATGGGATTAAGCGACGCTGTACGGGTGCGATCATTTCATCATGAGCGCTGGCACCGATGAGCGATATGAGGTCATGACTCCAGGCAGGCTCGTAGGTGTTCTCTAGGGAATCATCGCCAGCGCTGTACCGGTACATGTCTCCGCGGTACCCCGTTGGTCCGATGTAGTCTCCCCTAGCTCATCCGATCCGGCGGCGGTAGTTTCTCGACTCGACCACCAACCACACCGTCTCGAGTGCGCTCGATTTCCGGGCGCTCGAGGTTCCGGAGAAGCTCATGTCGATTCGTCCCGCGCTTGGCGCGGCCGCTCTCAGTCTCGTGGCTTCGGTCGTTGCGGCGCAGGCTCCGCAGATCACCGCCGCGGGAGATCCGTCGGTCAATGCGGACACGATCTATCGCCTCGCGGTGAAGCCGGCCGACTTCCCGGAAGAGACGACGACATTGCTTCTGGACGACGGTGTGCTCCACGTGGAGGCCGATGGCAGGTCGCAGACTACCTATCGGCAGGTGGTTCAGATCCTGAGGCCGGAAGCGGTGGACGGATATCGCGAGGAAGAGTTCTCCTACGCACCAAAGCATCAGCGCTTCACCCTGAACTGGATCCGGGTCGTGAAGCCGGATGGCACCGTCATCAGCGCGGCGCCATCGCACCTTCAGGAGTCGGACGTTCCGGCGGAGCTTGGCGATCCAACCTATTCGGACCGCAAGGTCATTCGTGCATCGCTCACCGGCGTCGCGCCCGGAACGATCGTCGATTTCAGCTACACAACCGAAGAGCTCAAGCCATTCCTCGCGGGCGACTTTTCCGTATCGTGGAACGTGAGCAGCGGTTCGAGCGTGAAGCGATCACGCTACATCGTCGACTTGCCGGCGGGATTCAAGCCGCACATTCGCGAAATGAACCTCAACTTCGCGCGCACCGAGAAGACGGTCAGCGGACGACACGTCTATTCGTGGGTCACGTCGAACATTCAACGGATCAAGCCCGAGGTGTTCGCATCAGACTCCAATGGCGTGTACATGACCGTTCAGATCTCGTCGCCGACCACATGGGCGACGATCGGAAAGTGGTACGCCGACAACGCGCGCTCGCGTTACGTCTCAACTCCAGCCGTTGACTCCGCGATCGCAGTGGCCGTAAAGGGCTCGCGCACGCTGGACGATTCGGTTCGCGCTGTGCATCGCTGGATCGCGCAGGACATCAACTATGTCAGCATCGCGCTCGGACTCGGCGGCTACCAGCCACGTTCGCCGGCCGACGTCGTCAGCACAGGGTTTGGCGACTGCAAGGACAAGGCTACGCTGTTCGTGGTTGCTCTCAAAAAACTGGGGGTCACAGCGTTCCCAGTGATACTGAGCTCGACCGGCGGTGTGCAGCGCGACATGCCTTCGATCTCGCAGCTGGACCACGTCATCGCAGCATACAAACTGCCTGGCAATGCGCAATATCATTACGCCGATCTAACTGCGTCGCTCACTCCGCTGGGTGAGTTGCCATTCTCGTATCAGGGCGGCTTTGGTCTCGTCGTGCATCCGGACGGCACGTCAGAGGAAATCACCTTTCCGAAGGCGCCGGCCGCCGAGAATCACAGCGCGCGACGCATCGTCGGTACGCTGTCGCCGGACGGAACCTTCGCCGGAGCGTACGCCGAAAGCGGAGGAGGCGCCCTGCAGTACTCGCTTCGCGCGGTTTTCGAGAATCCGCTCGATTCCGCACAGCGTGCGAAGCTTGCCAACGCCGTCGCAGCGAATGTCTTCGAGGCAGCTCAGGGCGACAGCCTCATGGGCTTTGCGGGCAAGGATCTGGCGGCGGCTCCGCGCGTGACAATCCGGGTTCAGCACGGTCGCGCGGTGTCGATGGCAGGACCAAACGCCATTCTCACCAATCCACTGGGAACCATGATCTCCTTCGCAAACGTCGCGCAGGGAATCGAAACGGCGGGGCCCCGGCGCTTTCCCATCGACGCAGCCAAGATCTTTCCGTTCGGCGAGACGACCCTTGCATTGCAGCTCACACTTCCAGACGGATGGCACGCGCAACTGCCCGCGGCGGTGGACGCATCGAGCGAGTTCGGGCGCTACACGAGCACGTACGCTCAATCCGGGCGCGTGCTGCAGCTCACACGCACGATTAGCGGAACTTCCGGAGTTTATTCGCCGGATCAGCTCAGCGAGCTGTTGCAGTGGCTTCGTGCCATCGCCAAGGACGACGCACGGCTGATCGTGATCGAGAAGCCGGCTCAGGGCGGCAAATAGGCACATGGCACCGCGACACCACGCGGCGCGTCACTCCTGGCGCGCGGTCGGTGAGGGAAGTCCCCGGTGGAATCATGCTTGCAATGGCCTGTGGCGTCACCGTCGGTATGCCTAGCGCTGTGATGCTGCACGCGACTGGCATCTTCCTCGTAACACCAACTCCAGATGGCCATACAATCAATTAATCCGGCTACAGGTCAGCCGATTCGAACATACCACGAGCTGACACCGTCGGAGGTGGCGGCGGCTGTAGTGCAGGCCCATAACACTTGGATCGAGTGGCGGGAGGTGCCCTTTTCCGATCGTGCAGCGTTCATGAAACGCGCAGGGGGGATATTGCGTGATCGAAAGGACGAACTCGCGCGACTGATGGCGTCTGAGATGGGCAAACCTCTCAAGCAGGGGGTCGCTGAAGCGGTAAAGTGCGCGTGGGTATGTGACTACTACGCTGAGAACGCCGAGAAGCAGCTCGCGGATGAAGTCATTGTGAGCGATGCCGACAGGGCTTTTGTAGCGTTCCAGCCGATCGGCGTGGTACTAGCAGTGATGCCGTGGAATTTCCCACTGTGGCAGGTTTATCGTTTTGCCGCGCCGGCACTGATGGCAGGAAACGTCGGAGTGTTGAAGCACGCGTCAAACGTCCCGGGTTGCGCGTTGGCGATCGAGGAGATTTTCACGCAAGCCGGGTTTCCGTACGGGGCGTTCCGGGCATTGCTCATCGGAAGCAAGCAAGTGGCGGCCGTGATTGAACACCCGCTGG
>JBDTIP010000199.1:0-5791 GCA_039936295.1 Gemmatimonadaceae bacterium | reverse complement strand
CGGGCCGATAGCTGTAATACACGAACATGGGCCGGCCGCGAACGAGCGAGTCTGGAACGAAGCCCCAGTAACGACTGTCCAGTGAGTTGTCACGATTATCGCCCAGCACGAAAAGATCACGTGCGGGTACAACGAGCGGCCCCCAGTTGTTGCGCGATGGCCAGTATGTGCCGCTAGCACGGGCGGACCGCACCAGGTAATCGCGTTGCCACCTGAACTCCTCCGCCGCCATGTCAGCATCACTCGAGGTGTGCGTGACGTAGCTCTCCTTCAATGCGTGGCCATTCAGCTGCAGAACGCCGTTGTGCATGAGCAGCGTGTCGCCGGGAACACCCACCACACGCTTGACGAAGTTCTCGTCGGGGTGCACCGGCCACTTGAACACGATCACATCGCCGCGACGAGGTTGCCGGAAGCCGGGTAGGCGATAGTGAGTGAAAGGGATGACCGGCCCGTAGATCATCTTGTCGACGACCAGGAAATCGCCGACGAGAAGCGTACGCTGCATGCTTGCCGACGGGATCTTGTACATCTCGACGACCAGCGCGCGCGTCACGAGGAACAGCGCCACGGACGCGCTCAGCTGCAACATCACCCGCAGGAATCCACGCATTGCCAGTTCAGTTTCCCTCTAGTTCAACGACGCTCCGAGGCGGGTTCCGCAACGCGATCCAACCTGCGTCGCAGCCGCGCCCGCGAATCACTTCAACGACTGGAATCAGTCCGGCGTCCCCAGGTACGTGTCGATTTGTGCTCGCTGGAGCGTGCCCGAATAGTCAACGTAGCCAACCTTGGTCTCAGAGTAAAAGTCATATACTTCCCAGCCACCCTCACGATGCCCGTTGCCGGTCTGCTTTACCCCTCCGAAAGGCAGATGTGCCTCCGCACCGATAGTCGGAGCATTGATGTAGGTAATGCCGTTGTCGAGCTCCTGGAGGGCCCGGAACGAGATGTTGACGTCGCGGGTGTACACTGACGACGACAGGCCATATCTGACGCTGTTGTTCACGGCGAACGCTTCGTCCGGTGTCGATACGCGGATTACTGACAGTACCGGGCCGAAGATCTCTTCGTACGCGATCCGGTGGCCGGGCTCGACACGAGTGAAGATTGTCGGCTCGTAGAACAATCCGCCAGCCAGGTCTCCTCCGGTGGGACGTCGAGCGCCGCAAACGATATCGGCACCTTCCGCCTGGCCGATGTCGACGTAGTGCTCGATCTTCTTCAACGCGCCCTCGTTGATCACGGGCCCAACGTCGGTTCCCTTTTTGCGACCGTCGCCAAGTTTGAGTGCTTTCGTGCGCTCCACCAGCATGCCGATGAAATTGTCGTGGATTCCTTTCTGGAGAATGAGCCGGCTCGTCGCTGTGCAGCGCTGCCCGGTGGTTCCAAACGCACCCCAAAGCGCGCCCTCGAGCGCGAGGTCGAGATCGGCGTCGTCCAGCACGATCTGGGCGTTCTTACCACCCATCTCAAGAGACAATCGCTTGTGCATGCGCCCACACGTCGCGCCAACGATACTCCCGGTCGCAGTAGATCCGGTGAACGAGATCAACGGCACATCGGGATGCTCCACAAGCGGTGCGCCGACATCCTCACCGGTGCCATGGACCAACTGGATCACTTCGGGCGGTAGACCCGCGTCAAGCAGGATCTCCACCAGCAGTGTCCCGGTGTGGGGCACGTCTTCGGCGGGCTTGAAGACTACCGAATTACCGCACACCAGCGCAGGAAACATCTTCCACGTTGGAATGGCCATCGGGAAGTTGAATGGGCAGATCAATCCGGCCACGCCAATTGGGCGGCGAAAGCTCATCGCCCACTTGTTGCGAAGCTCTGACGGAACGGTGCGTCCCGAGAGCATGCGTCCCATCGTTGCGGCGTAGTACGCAGTATCGATTCCTTCCTGCACGTCGCCGCGCGTCTCGGTGAGCGGTTTGCCCATCTCGCGCGTCATTGCGTCGGCAATTTCTTCCTTGCGCGCAGTGAGCAGATCGCCTGCCTTGCGGAGAATGTCTCCGCGCTGCGGCGCAGGAGTCGCCTTCCACAATTCGAAGCCACGCTTCGCACTCGCGACAGCTGCATTCACATCGACGGAATCCGACAACGGGAACTTGCCGATCACGTCGTTGCGATCGGCCGGGTTGTGGTTCTCGAAATATTTACCGGTGGAGGGCTCGACCCATTGTCCGGCGACGAAGTTTCTAAAGACTTTCATTGTACGTTCTTGTAAAGCGTGACCTTTCCATCGGCGATGCGGATGTCGCCAATGTAGGGAGGAAGCGGAATCGGAAACGCATCGGGTGCGATTCCGTCGGGTGCGTCGTGCCGAATCTGCTGCACGAGCTTGGGCAGCATAGCCTGCGGCAGAGTGAGACCATGGATCTGCGCATTGGTGACGTGCATCTGGGCAAGTCCCGGGCGAATCAGATCGACACGGCCCGCAAGCTCCACCGTATCGCGCGTCCCTATCATCGAGGCGAGTGGGCCGAGCGCGTTCTCCGCACCCAGTTCGCGCAACGGCACCACGGCGCTGACATGTAGCTGGTCGCCCGACACCATCGCGCGAACATCTGTCGACGAGGGTGGTAGTTGCTTCGCGGTTGACTGAATCAAGTACGCGACGGCCTCGGACGGCGTGAGATTGGTATACACTCGTCCGTGATTCGCGCGGAGACTCGAAACCGCCAGCGCACCCGTAGAGGCATCGGCTGCGGTCACCGCGTGCCAGACGCCAGCGGCGACGACCGGCGGCCGCGTCCCCTTGACCGTCCACCAGTAGTAGCCGGCGGCGGCGATCACCACCAGGATGATGAGACACCCGACCCTTCGAAGACACCCGAACATGCTGAAAGTTAGCCGGTCAGGGATGGAAGGCGGAAATCGTCGGAAACGCCGACCGGTTCCGGCATGTCACGATCCGTCCGCCGTGGCCAGCAGTGCAGCCAGATCCAAGCGATCCGTTCCCATCAGCGGAAGGCCGCCTTCCGTACGGGGCCTCTCCTCGCGCGGCCGGTCCCAGTACAGCTCGATCCCGTTCCCGTCGGGATCGGTGAGATAGATGGCCTCGCTCACGCCGTGGTCGGCGGCCCCGTCGAGCCGGACGCCAGCGTCGAGCACCCGTTGGACAGCGATCGCGAGGTCATGTTGTGTGGGATAGCGGATGGCAACGTGAGAGAGGCCGGTGTGGCCCTGCGGCGGAGGTGGGCCTCGACATGCGACGACTGACTGGAATCGCGCTTGAGCTTGCCGGCATGAGTCCGACGCAACGTGAGGCCTTTCTGAGAATGTTCAGTTGGCAATCCGGACTCAGCATGTCGATGCCGCGCTTCATGCGATCGTATGATTCGGTGATAGTGACGATGATGTCGCGATCCGTCGCCGAATCGGGTTCCTCCCGGAAGATTTTCGGTTATACAAATGGCTTACCGCATCCGAGCTGGTCGCGTTTCACGGGCGGCTCTCGGGCATGCCTGCGGCGCGGCTGCATGATCGAGTCCCCGCGGCGATTGAGCTGGTAGGGCTGAGTGAACACGCGGACCGGCGGGTGAAGGGCTTTTTCGAAAGGAATGCTTCAGCGAATCGGACTGGAGCAGGCAATAGTGCACGAACCGGATCTCATCTTCCTCGACGAGCCGACGTCCGGACTGGACCCGATGGGCCGACTGATGGTACGCGACGTCCTTCGCGCGGAGAGAGATCGTGGTGCCACCGTCTTTTTCAACTCGCACCTGCTCAGCGAGATCGAGGTCACTTGCGATCGCGTCGCTTTCATCACTATCCTGACTTCGATCGATACAGTGGCCGGCGAGCTAAGCTCTGGAACGATTCAGGCAATCGCGACGAAACCGATCTCCCGTTCGCAACTGCTACTCGGCAAGTTCATCGGGTTTGCCGGAATGATCATCGTGTACGTTGCGGTAACGTTCGGCGCAACCGTCGTCGTAGCCCATTCGGTCACTGGCGTGCTGCCGCAACATCCGGTGCGGGGGCTGCTACTGATCATCTTCGAGTGTCTCGTCGCACTGAGCCTCACGTTCATGTTCGGTACGTGGGTTTCCACTCTCACGAACGGCATCATCGTACTCGGCCTGCAGGCGGTCACGTTCGTGGGAGGCTGGCTCGAGCAGGTTAGCGGCTTTTCGCAGAGCGCTCGTGATCTACGCCGGCGTCTACTTCAGTGTCGTGTTAAGCGTGGCACTCTATCGTTTTCAGGAACGCGATCTGCGAATCGTAGCTCACCGCATTGTCGCGCCTGTACACCGCATCGCATGTACGGGCGCGACACAGGCGAATCAGGCTGGTTTCTTGGGCAGCGTCTCGTGCTCTGCCGCCGCTTCCTTGGCCTCGGATTTCGGCGATTCATGTCCGACCTTTCCGACAATCGACCCGTTGAGAGCATTGACGTTCACCTCGTCGATGCCGGACTTGCGATCGGTCTTCATGTCGAACGAGTAGATGAGCCTCCCGTTTTCGCGCTCGAGTTCCTCGGACTGAACCCATGCTTTAGGGAGCTTGGCACGCGCAACATTACGCGCCGAGTCAAGCGTGATTCGTGCAGAGTGAGCGAGAGCGGAAGGAATATCCGACTTGGGTGCTGGATGTGTCGTCTGCTGAGCGCCTGCGGACGCGGCGACACAAAGTGCGCCGGCCACAGCGATCGACGGAAGTAAGTTTGTTTTCATTGCCCGATTCCTCTGTTGGAATGATTACTACTTCTTTCGATACCAATATGTCATCCCGTACCTGTCACTCTGATTACACACGTTGGTGAGTGCGATGACCGAGCGTCCGAACCGCGACGACTCGACGTCAGGATGGAAGTGCGCCGTCACTCTGACGATTCCGTTCGGTACCAACTTCAACCAGTCTGTCCACGGGGCAACCGTAGTTAACGCGTTGGCGCACAGTCCGGGAACTATCAGGCCCGACCGCAGGCTTCGAGGCATACGTCGCTCCGGGCGGCCGCGTCCGGAGCAAAACGAGTTGAAGACGCTTTCGACGCCCGGACCCCGACGCGCGGCCGGCATGTTGCTAGATCCTGCCTTCCCGTTCGGGCCCGTCGCTCGGGCGGGGCGCAAGTCTCCTTGTGCTGCGGAACGGAGACCCGTAAGTTGGGTCGCAACCCGAATCTGACTTCGAAATGGAAACAACAAGACCACTCGCTCGTGCTGGCTACCTGATGGCAGCTCTGCTGGTAGTGCTTCCGCTTTTCGATGCCATCACACGATTCATTCCGATGCAGCTCGGCGACCAGAAGTGGCGCTTTCAGGCCGCTGGCAATTTTAGTAACGCGACACTGGTACCGCTCATCGGCCTGCTCATTGCGCTGGCCTTCACTTTCTATGCTGACGACCCGCGCACGAGGCGGTTCGTCGGGATCGTGTGCATAGTGTTCGCGGTCGCCGTGCTGGCGCTGGCGGGAACCTTTGCAACGGACTATTTCGGCGTACGCGCCGAAATACCGCCACGGCTGCAGCATGGGGTTGCGCTCGCCTCGCTTGCAGCGTTTTGCAAGGAGATTCTGGCGATAATCGTGCTGCTACTTCTCGCCGCTGGCAGCTTGCGGGCTCGTGTCGCCTTACCCGCCGTGGTGCCAGCCCGCGTACGGCACTAGGGCGGCTCCGTACCGCCGCGCTGCATGGTCACTTGCGCGCTATCGGCCGGTATCTAAGCGCCTCAGCAACGTGCGGCGCCGCAATTCGTTCATCGCCGCCGAGGTCAGCGATGGTGCGGGCAACCTTGAGCACTCTGTGGTAGGCGCGCGCAGATAGTTCCAAAGCAGAAGCAG
>JBDTIP010000198.1:0-11586 GCA_039936295.1 Gemmatimonadaceae bacterium | reverse complement strand
GCGCCCTTGCTCCCCGTGCCGAGCATCGCATCGACAAGAACGCCCGAGCCAGTATGAACTGCGTCAGTCATTGCTCGCGCCAACGAGCGCTCGGCGAGCGCATCCGGCGTTTTGGATACCGCGACCTCTCGAACGCACACTGAAGCGCCAGCCGCAGTGAGCGCAGCGGCGAGAGCCCAGCCGTCCCCGCCGTTGTTGCCGGCGCCCGTGTACACCGTTACTCCGCGGCTCATTTGCTCCGCGTAGCGCGCACACAACAACGTTGCTGCATTGAACGCCGCTGCGCGCATCAGTGCGCGCGACGGAATTCCAGACGCTATTGCAGCCGAGTCAAGCGCAATCGACTCTTCAGCACTTACGACGCAAACCTGCATTTAATCGGCAGTGATGAGATTCACGCTCGAAGGGTAACCAGTTCTCCAGCGGTGCGCTTGGGCAGAATGGTGCTCGTCGAGCGTGAATCTCCACGGCTGCTCAGACGAGCGCCTTACCGTTCCACGGATAACGGCGCTCGAAAGCCTCGAAGAAATCATAGACGTCGCTGAATTGCTCACGTGTGTCGCTCGGCTGGCTGGCGAGGAAGCCAAGCTCCACCAGAGTGAAAACGACTGACCCAATATCCTCGGTTGTTGTCATACCCCAGCGCTCGAGCACGAGTCGCGCCATGATGCCGTACCGCTCGATCGCAAGATCGCGGCATGCACTCGCGAGTTCCCTGCCGGTAATGTGACGACGTACCTGAAGCTGCGCTTGCGAGTATTCAAGGGCGGCGAGAACGAAGAGGTATGCGCCCTCCTCGTATCTCGATTCGCGTTCGCGAATCTGTTGCATCACCCCATCGCGGAACGCAAGATCCGCCATCCGCTACACCTCGTCCCGCTGTGCGAAGCTACCCGGATAGAGGGGATAGCGATCAGTGAGACTCATGACTTCTGCGCGCACTGCGGCGGAGACCGCAGCATCTTCCGGCGATCGGGCGACGCGGTCTATGAGTTCCGCAATCTGCCGCATCTCCGGCTCGCGCATGCCGCGCGTAGTGACGGCCGGCGTACCGATGCGCACGCCGCTCGTAACGAATGGAGACTGAGTCTCGCGCGGCACCGTGTTCTTGTTGACTGTGATCGCCGCGCGGTCGAGCGCCTGCTCCAATGCCTTTCCGGTAAGCCCTCGGTTTCGGAGGTCTACAAGCATCAGGTGGGTATCGGTTCCACCCGATACGATGTCCATTCCGCGTTGAGTGAGCGCTTCAGCGAGCGTGCGTGCGTTGCTGACAATCTGGCTGCAGTACGTCTTGAACGACGGATCGAGTGCCTCTTTCAATGCGACGGCCTTGGCTGCGATCACATGCTCCAGCGGGCCGCCTTGCGTACCGGGAAACATCGCCTTATCGATGATCTTCGCATGCTCGGCCTTGCACAAAATCAGGCCGCCGCGCGGGCCGCGTAGCGTCTTGTGTGTCGTAGTGGAGACGGCGTCGGCATACGGAACGGGGGACGGGTGCAAGCCCGTCGCGACGAGTCCCGCAATGTGCGCCATGTCGACGAATAGCTTCGCACCAATCTCCTGCGAGATTTCCGCAAACGCTGCGAAGTCAATCGTGCGAGCGTATGCACTCGCCCCCGCAATGATCATCTTTGGGCGACGCTCCCGCGCAATCGACCGCAGCATGTCGTAATCAATGTAGCCGGCGTCGTTCACACCATAGTGAATCGCGTTGTAGAGCAGCCCTGAGAAATTGACGGGAGAGCCGTGAGTGAGATGGCCGCCCTGCGACAGGTCGAGGCCAAGCACGAGATCGCCGGGTTTCAGAAACGCGAGGTAAACCGCCGCGTTGGCCTGCGCGCCCGAATGCGGCTGAACGTTCGCGTGCTCCGCCGCAAATAGCTGCTTTGCCCGATCGATGGCGATCTGTTCCACACGATCGACGACTTCACAGCCGCCGTAGTACCGCTTTCCCGGAAGGCCTTCAGCGTACTTGTTGGTGAGCGGCGTACCCATCGCCTGAAGCACGGCGAGCGATACGAAATTCTCGCTTGCTATCAGCTCCAGTCCGTGACGCTGGCGCTCCGTCTCCTCGACAATGAGACGCGCAATGTCCGGATCGGACTCCCAAACTGCGGCGAGCTCGCCCGTCGATGGCATCGTTGATACGCGCATGATTACTACAACTCCTGGAAAACTGCCGTGGGTGGGGCGCCGGGCGCTGTGCGACATGACTGCCACAGCACCCGACGAACCAACCTTACAACATATCGCTCAGCAATCAAGACTTGCGCGGCCACTGCGGCCAGGTACGCATCATTGAATTTACAGCCAGGAGCCGCCGCTCGGCGAGGCGATCCGCCGCCTGGTAGGTCGGTATACCGTCTGTTCGGGCTATTTCGAATACACCGAGTATGGTGTCGTAGATCTCGTCTGCCTTACGGAAGGCACGCTTGGCATCCCACCCGGCGAGCTCGCTGTACACGTTGATGACGCCACCCGCGTTGGCTACGTAGTCCGGCGCATACAGAATCCCACGCTCCTGCAGCATGTCGCCATGCCGCTCTTCCAGAAGCTGGTTGTTGGCCGCACCGGCCACCACCTGGACCTTGAGCTTGGGAATCGTGGCGTCGTTGATGATGCCACCGAGAGCGCACGGGGCGAAGATGTCCGCTTCAACCGAGTAGATAGCATCGCCCTCGACGGACGTTGCATTGGTTTCGGCGAGTACCCACGCCACGCGATCGGGGTCGATGTCGGAAACGATCACTTTGGCGCCAGCCTTGTCCAACGCCTTGGCGAGATGCCGGCCTACGTTGCCGCAGCCCTGGATGCTGACGGTCTTGCCATCCAGATCATCGGAATCCCATCGATACATCGCGGAAGCCTGGATCGAGCGGAATACACCGTGCGCAGTGACTGGTGATGGATCGCCTGATCGACCCGCAAGTCCCGCGACGTAATCCGTCTCCATGTGCACGAAGTCCATGTCCGACGTGCCAGTGCCGACGTCTTCGGCCGTTACGTAACGTCCACCGAGACTCTCGACGAAGCGACCATGCGCGCGAAAGATCATCTCGCGCCGCGTCGCGCGGTTGTCGCCGATGATCACAGCCTTGCCACCACCGAGATTGAGGCCAGCGACGGCATTCTTGTATGTCATCCCGCGAGCCAGACGCAACGCGTCGGTGATCGCGTCGTCGTCGTTGGCGTAGTTCCAGAAACGAGTCCCGCCGAGCGCGGGTCCGAGCGTCGTGTTGTGTATCGCGATGATCCCGCGGTATCCGGAGGACGGATCCGAGCACACGACAACCTGCTCATGACCCATTTCAGCGATTGTGTCGAACAGCTTCATGCGTAAAGCTCCCGTGCTATGACGATGCGTTGAATTTCTGAGGTACCTTCGTAGATCTCGGTGACCTTGGCGTCGCGAAAAAGCTTTTCCACCGGGTAATCCTTGACGTAACCATAACCACCAAATACCTGAATTGCCTCGGTGGTGACCCACATGGCCGTCTCGCTCGCAAAGAGCTTGGCCATAGACGCTGCCTGCTTCGCGCTCGATGCATTCGCATCCTTCGCGCGCGCGGCCGCGTGTAGCAGGGCGCGCGCGGCCGCAACGCGCGTCGCCATATTAGCGAGCTTGAACTGAATCGCCTCGAAGTCTCGGATCGGCTGCTGAAATTGCCGACGCTCGGATGCGTACGCGGTGGCTGCCTCGAATGCTGCCTGCGCGATCCCGAGCGCCTGCGCGCCGATGCCGAGCCGTCCGGCGTTGAGCGACTTCATCGCGTAGATGAAACCCATGGACGGATCGCCTAGCAGGTTAGCCGCCGGAACGCGCATGTTGTCCAGCTGCAGCTGAACCGTGGGTGAGGCGCGAAGCCCCATCTTGTCTTCCTTCTTGCCTACGTAAAATCCGGGAAGGTCCGGCGTGACGATGAAGGCTCCAATTCCCTTGGCGCCCTTGCGGTTGTCCGGCGTGTCTGTTCGCGCCTGCAGCAGGATCACACCGGCGTAAGGGCCGCTCGTCACCCACGACTTGGTGCCATTGAGAACCCAATCGTCACCATCACGCACGGCCTGCGTGGTAAGCGCCGCCGCGTCGGACCCAGCTTCGGGCTCCGACAACGCGAACGCTCCAAGCAGCTCCCCACGCGCCATCGGCTTCAGAAACCGCTGCTTCTGCTCTTCCGTCCCGAACGCTGAAAGCATCTGCGTAGGAAGCGAGTTGTGCACGCTCATCATCACGGCAACGGATGCGTCCGCCGCCGCGATTTCCTCGAGCGCCACAAGATACGTAAGCGTGTCGAGCGCGAGCCCATCATACTCCTCGGCTGCCAGCATGCCAAGAAAGCCCAGGTCGCCCAGCTTCTTCACGAGCGACGGCTCGAAATACGAATCGCGATCCCACTGCCTGGTGTACGGCGTGATCTCGGCGGCGGCAAACGCGCGCGCGACTCGCTGGATCTCGCGCTGCTCCTCCGTCAGTGGAAAGAGATCAAGCATACTTATAGAAACCGCGTCCCGTCTTGCGGCCAAGCCAGCCGGCAGCGACGTACTTCTTTAGTAAAGGACAGGGACGGTATTTGGGATCACCGAGACCGTTGTGCATGACTTCGAGAATCGCTACACAAGTGTCGAGGCCAATGAAATCGGCAAGCGTGAGCGGGCCCATTGGATGATTCATGCCGAGCTGCATCACGGTGTCGATGGCTTCGACTGTCCCGACACTTTCCATGACGCAGTAAACCGCCTCGTTGATCATGGGCATCAGGATGCGATTGGCGACGAAGCCCGGGTAATCGCTAACCTCGACCGGCGTCTTGCCGAGCGCCGTGGCAAGCGAGACGACCGCGGAAGTCGTCTCATCTGACGTCGCGAGCCCGCGAATGATCTCAATGAGCTTCATGACCGGGACAGGATTCATGAAGTGCATGCCAACGACCTTGTCAGGCCGCGCAGTCTTCGCTGCGATCTCGGTAATCGAGATTGAGCTGGTGTTGGTCGCGAGAATCGCGTCGGGTTTAGCCAATCGGTCGAGATCGGCAAAAATCTTGTACTTGAGAGCAACATTCTCAGTTGCTGCTTCAACGATCAGCATCGCGTCGCTGGCGGCAGCAAGATCCGTAGCCAGCGTGACGTTGGCGAGTGTGGCGTCCTTCGCCGCTTGGTCGATAGTTCCCTTCTTGAGCTGCCGATCGAGATTCTTCTCAATGGTCGACCGTCCGCGGTCGAGCGCAGCCTGCGCGACATCGATCATCGTCACAGCGAAGCCGGACTGCGCAAACACGTGCGCAATTCCGTTGCCCATCTGCCCAGCGCCTATAACGGCAATCTTGTCAGCCATTCGTCAGATTCGTTTAAGGTTCAGTTGCACGGTAGAATCACTTCGCCTGCAAGTGATCGCGGTAATGTCCGTGCAGATAAAACAGCAATGCGAACATTCCCAACGCGGCTGCAACGCCGCCCTCGGGTCCCCACGAGCCGCCAGTAAGCCACGCCGGACCGCTGTCTATCACGTGGTAGTTTGGCGCTGTCACGCCGAGCCCGCTCACCGATGTGTGCAGGCCGGCAGCCATCGTCAAATTCCACGCGAAATGCGCCATCCATGCGGCGTACAGACTCTCGGTCACCAACAAAATTGTACCCAGAAAGAAACCGGCGACGATGACCACGATGATCGTCTCGGCGGTCGCCCCAGGATTGCGAAGATGCAAGAGGCCGAACGCGATGCTCGTCGCAATCAGCGTGTTCTTCCATCCGATCGTTTCGCGCAGCACCGAAAAGATATAGCCGCGCATCAACAACTCTTCCGCGAGCGCAGCTGGCAGGAGAAACAACGCCATCTGCGCCGTAGCCAGATACCAGTTTCCCGAGGCCGCCGGCACTATCCGCAGATCGTGCGCCACCAGGAGCACCACGGACGGAACTCCAATCCCGACCATACCGAGCACGAACCCGCGCACAAGCGTCGAGCGATGGCGTGCCTGAATATCGAGCCGAACGAAACTCCAAGCCAAGCCGTCCACCCAGCGCAGCGACACGAACGTCGCAATCAGCACCGCAATGCAGTCCACCCAGTAGTACAGCACCGAGCGAAACGGTGCGAGCGCGGCGATTCCCTGCAGACTCTGTGCGAGAGACGCGGCGACGACAGTCACCGCAACCCACACGAGGATGAAGATGAGAATGCGCCACGGAGCGCGAAGCTTTCGGTCTGGAGGAGAGAGAAATACGAGAGATCGCGCGTCCAACAATCAGCTCGGTCGCTCGACGCTCAGCGCGACGGCGTTGCCGCCGCCCAGGCACAGAGTCGCGAGTCCCGTGCGCTTCCCACGATCCTTCATTGCATACAGAAGGGTCGTCAGAATTCGGGCGCCGCTCGCGCCGATCGGATGACCGAGAGCAATTGCGCCTCCATTGACGTTGACCCGGGCGTCATCCCAACCGAGCCCGCGGCCATCGGCGATCGACTGCGACGCGAACGCCTCGTTGGCCTCGATGAGGTCGTAGTCTCCAATTTTCGCGCCCGTCTTTGCCATCAGTTTCTGAACCGCAATGATCGGCGCGAAAAAGAGATCCTGCGGCTCACCGCCGCCAGTCGCATAGCCAGTCACACGCGCGAGAATCTCGAGCGAGTGATCCTTCGCGAACTGCTCGCTAACGACGACAAGCGCGGCAGCGCCATCATTGAGGCTCGATGCATTGCCGGCTGTGACACTCAGCTCTTCGCCCTTTTCCTTTCCAGGAAATGCCGGGCGCAGCTTCGCGAGCGACTCGGCGGTGGTGTCCTTGCGCGGGCCCTCGTCGGTATCGATTACGGTCGTTCCCTTGCGCCCGCTGATCTCGACGGGAACGATCTCCGCCTTGAACTTGCCGGTTTCAATCGCAGCGATCGCCTTCGCGTGCGACAGCGCGGAGAATACGTCCTGCTCGTCACGAGTCGCGTGAGCCTTCCGTGCGGTGTAATCGGCGTGAGTTCCCATGTGCACGTCGCAGAACGAGCACCAGAGGCCGTCCTTGATGAGGCCGTCGACAAACTTCTGGTCGCCGAACTTCACGCCGCCGCGATATCCATAGACGTAGTACGGCGAATTGGACATCGATTCCTGGCCGCCGGCGACGACCGCCTGCTCGTCACCAGCCTTGATGGATGCCGAGGCAAGCATGACTGCCTCGAGGCCGGAACCACAAACCTTGTTCACGGTAACCGCGGACACTGTGCTAGGGAGGCCGGCCTTGAGCGCAGCCTGCCGCGCGGGCGCCTGACCGACACCGCCCTGCAACACGTTGCCCATGATGACGTTGCCAATGTCGTCCGGCGAGACGCCCGCTCGGGCGAGCGCGGCCCGTATGGCGATGGCACCGAGCTCGGGTGCCGAAAGAGGAGCGAGGCCGCCGAGGAAGCGCCCGATGGGCGTCCGTGCAGCCGATACGATTACTGGTTGGCGACTGAGGTCTGACATGTGGCGAAAGCTAATCGGGAGGCGCCGGATTTTCGCCGTCCGGATTTCCCCCGGACGTGAGCTAGCGGCTCGGCGAATGCCGTCACGGGGTCAATGACCGCGACTCGATCTCCGACTGCACGCGTTTCACGAATTCGGCGAGCGGAGTGACTTCCTGCTTGCTACCTGCGCCTCGCGTTCTCACTGCGACGCTCCCATCCTCCGCCTCACGGCCGCCAACCACCGCCATGTACGGGATCTTCAACGTCTCAGCTTCACGGATCCGATAGTTGAGCGTCTGGTTGCGGTCGTCCAGGTGCGCGCGCACACCTGCCGCGACCAACGCATCCCGAACCGCTGCACCAGCGCTCGTCTGTGCGTCCGAGATCGGAACTATCCGAACCTGCTCCGGCGCGAGCCAGAGCGGGAACGCGCCCGCAAAATGCTCGATTAGAATCGCAATAAAACGCTCAAACGAGCCGAGTATGGCTCGGTGAATGATCACCGGACGGTGCGCTTCGTTGTCCTCGCCAGTGTAGTTGAGATCGAACCGCTCTGGGTTGGCGTAATCGAGCTGGATGGTGCCGAGTTGCCAGTGCCGGCCTATAGAATCCGTTACGTCGAAGTCGATCTTCGGACCGTAGAACGCGCCGTCGCCCTCCTTGAGCTCGTACGGCATTCCGGTCGCGATGAGCGCGGCGCGAAGTGACTCCTCCGCGCGATCCCACATCTCGTCCGTACCGACGCGAAACTCAGCCCCGGGCCGCGTCGCAAACTTGGCTGTGTAGCTCAGCCCAAACACACCATAGCAGTCATTGATCATCTCGACGAGACTCTGCACCTCGGCGGTGATCTGCGACTCCATCAGGTATATGTGTGCGTCGTCCTGCTGGAACTGGCGCACGCGCGTGAGGCCAGACAACGCACCGGAAATTTCATTGCGGTGCAACACGTCCTGCGTTGCGTAGCGCACTGGTAGTTCACGATAGCTGTGCTTGCGGCTGCCGTACAGCACATGATGCGACGGGCAGTTCATAGGCTTGAGCGAGAAGTCGTGTTCACCAGTCTCGTTGTCGAGCACCAGGAACATGTTCTCCTTGTACTTGCCCCAATGGCCGGACTGCTCCCACAGTGTCTTGTGGTAGAGCAGTGGCGTCTTGACCTCGTCGTAGCCCGCGACGCGCAGCTTCGCGCGCATGAAGTCGATCAGGCTGTTGTAGATGATCGTCCCGCGGTTGGTCCAGAACGCGGCGCCAGGGGCGATGGGATGGAACTGGAACAGATCCAGCTCCTTTCCGAGCCTCCTGTGATCGCGCCGCTTGGCCTCTTCCAGCCGGTAGAGATAACCGTCGAGGTCCTCCTTGCGGAACCACGCGGTTCCGTAAATGCGCTGCAGCATCTGGCGCTTCTCGTCACCGCGCCAGTATGCGCCGGCGGTGCTTAGCAATTTGAAGTGCTTGATATACGATGTATCCTGAACGTGCGGTCCGCGGCAAAGATCAGTAAACGGTCCATCGGTGTACGTCGAGATGATCTCGCTTTCGGGCAACTCGGACAGTCGTTCGAGTTTTAACAGATCGCTCTGGAACACCCGTTCGGCTGCGGTTCTATCCAGCTCGGCGCGAACGAAGGGATATTTTTCAGATGCGATCTTGTGCATCTGCTTCTCGAACGTCTCGAGATCTCCAGGGGTGAAGGGATGGTCAACGCCGAAGTCGTAGTAGAAGCCATCCTCGATCGACGGGCCGAAGGCGATCTGGGCATCGGGGCGCACACGGCGGACGGCAGTGGCGAGCAGATGCGCGGCGGAGTGCCGTAGTACCGCCAGCGCTTCAGCGTCCCGCTCGGTGAGCACCTTGAAGGAGCCGCTCGAGCGGATCGGCGTGACCAGATCCTGGATCTCACCGTTCACTTGGACGGCAATCGCGGCGCGCAGCAGCCGGTCGCCGATGGATCCTATCACCTCCGACGGGAGGGTACCTTCAGAGACGGATCGTACGGAACCGTCGGGAAGCGTTAGGTCTAACAAGAATTCGTCTGATTGAGAGTTCACCCGGTGGCCTTCTTCTTGCCGCCTTGATACCGCGACACCACCTAATTAATCGAGCGTATGCGTAAGCTATCCTTTGAGGAAAACCTCCGCCACAGGCTGCACGACCTTCCTCGCTTCCGTGATCGCGACGAAGGTCGCCGCGGAGGCGAGGGCCTCCTGTTTCTCATCCTTGGCGCCGCTGCCGGCATCGCTGCCGGCGTGGTCGTCGCGCAGAAGTTCGGCGGCTTCTCCGCACTTGCCAATAAGGTCAAAGCGCGCTTGAATGTTGCTGACGACGAGTTCGTCGCGGGCGAAGACGACGAATACGACGAGGAAGACGACTTCGGCGATGACGAGGAGCTTTCACCGCTGGAAGAGCTCGAGGAACGGGTTCTTGAAGCGTACCACAACGATCCCATCTTGAGTGAGCGTGCGATCGATATCGGGGCGATCGATGAGGGTATCATCGAGCTGACTGGTTGGGTATACGCGGCGAGTGAGGCAGAACATGCCGTGACGGTGGCGCGAGGAACGCCCGGCGTAGCCACAGTCCTCAACAGGCTCGCCGTTCGCGCAGAGGAAGACCAGCTCGACGACGCCTCGGATAGGTACGAAGATGGCGACGACAGATTGACCGAAGCCCACTGGGAGGGTCAGAATGTCGGAATGGGCCGGAAACGCCAGGGCCACTCCACAGATCCGGACCGGAACATGGACCCGAAGCCGGTGCTGGAAGACAAGTGGATGAGTGAGTCCGAGGCGTACCGTTCGGCCGCCGAACCGATCGACGCGATCACGGAGCGGCACAAGCGGCCGCCATCGCACACGGGTCGGAGAGACGGGGCTGCGACGTCGCCAGGCGGTGTTCCGAAAGCCGACAACGTGGCGAATCCTGAGGAAGCACCGCCTTCCGCCTGAGCGCGGGACTACCATCAGGCGTTAAATTGGGCGTTCAATGACGACGCCCCAGACGCCTGAGATTCCTGCTCAGTACGATCCGGCGGCGAACGAGCGCGAGTGGTATGAGCGCTGGCTCGCCGCCGATGCATTTACGGCCGATCCCGCGCGCTCCAATCGCAGTGGTGGCGATCGCGCGCCCTTCACGATAGTGATGCCGCCGCCCAACGTCACAGCGGTGCTGCACGTGGGTCACGGGCTCAACAACACGGTTCAGGACGTGATTGTGCGGTGGCGCCGGATGCGCGGCGACGAGACGCTCTGGGTGCCTGGCACCGACCACGCCGGCATTGCGACACAGAACATCGTCGAGAAGCAGCTTGCGGTTGAAGGCAAGAGTCGCTTCGACCTTGGCCGCGAGGCGTTCGTCGCTCGAACCACCGAGTTCGTTACCGATACCGGTGGTTCCATCCTCGAGCAGCTGCGGTCCTTGGGCGCCTCATGCGACTGGACTCGCACCGCGTACACGCTTTCACCAGAACTGTCGCGCGCGGTGCGCGAGGCGTTCGTGCTGCTTTACGAGCGCGGACTGATCTATCGCGGCCACCGCGTCATCCATTGGTGCCCACGCTGCCTCACTTCGCTGAGCGACGAGGAAGCAGAGCACGGCGAGGAAGCCGGTTCGCTGTACCACATCCGATACGAAATTGCCAACGAGCCGGGCACATGGCTCACCGTTGCCACCACGCGCCCCGAAACGATACTGGGGGACGTCGCGCTGGCGGTGAATTCCGCCGACGAGCGCTACTCTGCGCTGATCGGCAAGCATGCACTGCTCCCAATCGCCGGAATCGAGATACCGATCATCGCTGATTCGTACGCCGACCCGGCATTTGGAACTGGTGTCGTGAAGATCACGCCAGCGCACGATCCCAACGACTTCGAAGTCGGCAAGCGTCACTTACTCGCAATGCCGGTCATCATGACGGCAGACGGCAAGATGGACAACGTGATGGACGCCGGCCGTCGAGTTCCGCCCGAGCTGCGTGGCGTGGAGCGCTTTGAAGCGCGCCGGCGCATCGTTGCCATGTTGAAAGACAGCGGAGCGCTCGTCAAGATCGAACCGCACCAGCATGCGGTACGCCATTGCTATCGTTGCAGTACAATCGTCGAGCCTCGGCTTTCGGATCAGTGGTTCGTACGGATGAGCGAGCTCGCGGCACCTGC